>SVMC01000028.1 GCA_015067585.1 Oscillospiraceae bacterium | reverse complement strand
ACCTGCCCCTGAACGGCATGGCTTCCATGCACTGCTCCGCCAACACCGACATGAACGGCGAAAACACCGCTCTGTTCTTCGGCCTGTCCGGCACCGGCAAGACCACCCTGTCCACCGACCCCAAGCGCCTCCTCATCGGCGACGACGAGCACGGCTGGGACGACAACGGCATCTTCAACTTCGAAGGCGGCTGCTACGCAAAGGTCATCAACCTGGATAAGGAATCCGAACCCGACATCTACAACGCCATCAAGCGCAACGCTCTGCTGGAGAACGTTACCGTTGACGAAAACGGCGTCTGCGACTTCAACGACAAGTCCGTCACCGAGAACACCCGCGTTTCCTACCCCATCGACCACATCGAAAAGATCGTTCGCCCCGTGTCCGCAGGTCCCGACGCTCAGAACGTCATCTTCCTGTCCGCTGACGCATTCGGCGTTCTGCCCCCCGTCTCCATCCTGACCCCCGAGCAGACCCAGTACTACTTCCTGTCCGGCTTCACCTCCAAGCTGGCCGGCACCGAGCGCGGCATCACCGAGCCCACCCCCACCTTCTCCGCTTGCTTCGGCCAGGCATTCCTGGAACTGCATCCCACCAAGTACGGCGAAGAGCTGGTTAAGAAGATGGAAAAGTCCGGCGCCAAGGCATACCTGGTCAACACCGGCTGGAACGGCTCCGGCAAGCGTATCTCCATCAAGGATACCCGCGGCATCATCGACGCCATCCTGGACGGCTCCATCCTGAAGGCCGAAACCAAGACCATCCCCTACTTCAACCTGGAAGTTCCCACCGCTCTGCCCGGCGTTGATCCCGCCATCCTTGATCCCCGCGACACCTACGCAGATGCCGCTATCTGGGACGAAAAGGCAAAGGACCTGGCAACCCGCTTCACCAAGAACTTCGTGAAGTACACCGGCAACGACGCAGGCAAGGCCCTCGTCGCCGCTGGCCCCCAGCTGTAATTAATAGCTGTAATTGAAAAATAGCATAAAAATTGTCGGAGCCTCGGCTCCGACAATTTTTTGTTTCAGGATTAGCTTTCTTCAAGAGGACAGGGAGAAAAAACTGAGACATTTTTATTCACTCGCTATCCTCGTATCAATCATTTCGTAGGCATACCGGTTTCGCGTCCAATTTGTTATCTGTATTGATATAAGATTTATAAATGTTTTTTATTCCTGCTTCTTTTGCCATGCTTACCACAAGATTTTCTGAAGATATCTCCATCCGCAAACCTAAAATTATGCCACTTGGAATCCACTCCATCATAATCGGCGGCTTCATCTGGCACCCGGTTATCATTCGCCACTCTTCGTCGTATTTATGGCATTCTTTCTTAATAAGAGAAATACGCTCTCGCTCCCAAGCAACCCCATTTGCTTCATAAAGTTGCTGCGGATTAACTACACCTGTACTTGCTCCCATTATATTTAGCATGACAATTTTTGCATAGTTAGTTGCATCATGAGGGGTATCAGAATAGTAAATCGGATAGAGTGGCGTGCCATAGTTCATAATTCCACAGTTCTTACATTTCTCATGCTTTCCACACAAAAAGTTCTCGTCATTATCCAAATCATAAATCAACGCAAAACCTTTATGTTGTTCCGCATATTTAAGCCAAAGCGTCTCGTTAACCCCATTTTCCGAAAAGCAAACTGACCATGTATCCTTTTTTAACTCGTCTCTTAGCCCAAGAACAAAATCTAAAAAGTCTTCAAGTAACCCGCCAGAAACCATTTTTCGTATATTATCTGCGGATAACCACTCGCTTTGTTCATCTGTTAATTTCTCATTAAATAATATCCGCATTCTTTCTGCAATTGCTATAGTTTTCTCGGAAGTCTGTAAAGCGTCTAAGATTTCTTTTCTTATCGCTTCAACATCAATATTCAGGAAGGTATCAAATGGATCATCGTAATAATTTGCGGAAGAAAAATAAAGACGGTTAGTTCTTAGTGCTTCCAAATTATTCAAGGTAACTGATCTATAACGGTAAAGATATTTAGGGTATTTTATCGTCGCCTTTAGTTCGTCAAAGTCTTGCTTTAAATCTTTTCCAGATAATGAACAAAGAGTATTCCAGAATAATTTACGTTCTTGAAAATCCATATACTCTCCTTTCCCTAATTCTATGTTTACCCTAAAGGCAGCTTATGAAAATATGGACTATCACAGAAGATTGCGCAGTGTTTTTAGCCTATTGCAGTGACCTATCTCCTATCCTTTTCTCTGAGCAAATCGATTTAATATAGTTTACACACGCCTCTACAAAGAAAAAGATGAATTTTTCGTAGTTAAGCGTTGTTTGGAAATGATATGTTGCGTTGCGTTTTTCTTTGCTTTGATAGTTGTACGATTTAAGTATTCTCTTTTTTGTGGTTACTGGAACAACCCAAATAGAATTATCATCGTAGGCAAAAAATTGTATTTCCCAATATCTCCCCTCATGAACAACTAAGTCTCTGGCAACTTTTATGAGTTCAAAAAAGTCAATCAGCGATATTTCATATTCAACCTCAAAAACATGGCCAAAGCATTCATCATCAAAAGATGACAGCCAGAAATGATTTAATATGTACTGTTCACCTATCTCGCTAAAACAGTCAACAAACTTATCATAAAACAGATTTTTTTGCCTTTCGGTATAGCCAGAAAGCGAGCATAAAGATTCAAGACAAATCTTAATAAACAACATTCTCAGGCAATCCCGGCCTGGACGCAGCTTGTCAATATCATTGGCCAGTGATACGAATCTCTGAACTTGATACAGCATCTGCCGTTTAGAGATAGAGCCGTTTTCGTAGTCAAGAGCATCAAACAAAAATGCTTCTAATTCCGTATCCGTATTGAAATACGGGTTATAGAAGGCTTTTAGTTCTGCTTGACCCTTCGAAATAAAGGATTCAATCATAGAGGAATTCTCCCATTTACTTAGTTAGTTCTTGATACATCTTCATCAGTTCAGCCACGCATTCGGTTTCCGTATTTAGCTTACCCCAGAAGCCATATGCCTGCATAACCGCCTTGTCGTTCTGTTGGTGGGCTTTTCGCAATTCCGGCGGCATAGTGGATTCATCGTACAAATCCGCAAGGCTGCAATCGGGATATAGTGCTCTGGCATCCAGAATTGCTTGTGCCGTTTGTTCGATTCTTGCTCGCTGTGCTTCTGTAGGTGTAGGCCAAGGGAAATTATTGTAGACAACATCTTTGGAATAGCGATAACGCATTTCCAACCGCCCACACACCGCCCTCATCCACGCCATGTGAACATTAGAGGTCAGAACGCCAAAGTGATATATATTTGCATCAGGAATAATTAGGTTCAGGTTTGTAGATATTGTGTCTTCTCCCGCAAAGCCAAGAGGAACATATCTGCGCCGTTCTGATGTTGTACTAGGAACGATAACAAAAGATTTCGGATTATATGTTTCTCTAAATACTGTTGGTGTTTCCGCAAGACGACGGGTGCCGGCATCTGTACTGTTTAACCGCATTTCCCTTACTTTTTCGACCCGCTCCATCACATGCGGCATCTTCCGCAATTCAGAAGGAGAGACATTAACTAACCACAAGCACCACCGGGGCTGATTATTGATAAATTCACGCGCGCCAACAAGTTTTTTGATGTAGGGTTTCGCTTTTGGCTCTTTTGCAAGAAAATCAGACAGCTCCGAATCCTCAATAATCAGATTGCCACCATCAGTCGGCTGACATCCTTTGGTAATAGCCGGTACATTACAAATTGGTTTTTTCCGACTTTCCACAAAAACATCCGGGGCATCCATAAGATAAGCATTGATATTTGTTGCAATCTGCTCCCGGTTATCCGTATATAACACCTTTGGATGTTGGGAAAATGCCACACTAAAGCCAATAATGACACAATGAACATGGGCTTTCATATTCGCTTCGCTATCCCAGCGGAAAGTTCTGTAGGCAAAATCAATATGGATTTCAAAATTCTCATAGAGATATTTCCACAATGCAGCAACCTGCTCGCCCTGTGTTATAGAGTTCGTGGAAACAAAAGCAGAGCGAACAGAAGTACCTTGCATCATCTGTGCCGCTAAATAATACCATCCAGCAACAAAGTCTAATACACCCGCTTTTTTATTTTTCGCAAATATATGCATCAAATCAGCTTTTTGCACTTTGTTCATATACTGAGCACCCACAAAAGGCGGATTACCCATAATGTAATTCAGTTTCTCCTTCGGCACCACAGCTTCCCAATCCATCCGCAGGGCGTTGCCCTCTACGATATTGGCATAGCTGGTCAGGGGCAGGAATTCCAAGTGCATCCGGACGATTTCTTCCGTCTCCTTCATCATCTGGCTTTCCGCGATCCAAAGGGCCGTCTTGGCGACCGTCACGGCAAAATCGTTGATCTCGATGCCGTAAAACTGGCCGATGGACACCTGAATGGGGTTGAAGCCCGCCAGATCGCCTAAAATGATCTGATCCCCCAGCAGCAGCTTGAGGGCGCGGTTTTCCAGCCTTCTCAGGGACAGGTAGGTTTCCGTCAGGAAGTTGCCGGAGCCGCAGGCCGGATCGAGGAAGCGAAGTCCCGCCAACTTCTTCTGGAATTCACCAAGCTTATGCTCCCGGGTCTTCTTGACACCGATGGCAGCAATGCCGTCCAATTCCTCTGCCAAGTCATGATAAAACAGCGGGTCGATGACCTTGTGGATATTCTCGATGGAGGTATAGTGCATGCCGCCGCTGCGCCGTGTTTCCGGGTTCAGGGTGGATTCAAAGACCGCACCGAAAATCGTGGGGCTGATTTCCGACCAGTTGAAATCATCGCTGGCCTTGTTCAGCAGCAAGTCCACGATTTCCTCCGTAAAGCGGGGAATGATGATCCGCTCATCCGCGAACAGCCCGCCGTTCACATAGGGGAACGCCATCAGATCCTCGTCCATCTCATAGGGATCCCGCTCCTCTGGCCTTTGATCCAGCACCAAAAACAGGTCCTTCAACGCCCGGCGCACAGAGCCGATATCCTTGTCCGCTTTCTTTTTCAGATAATCGTGGAACATACTGTGCCCGCCGAAAATCCCCGCATCCTCCGCATACAGGCAGAATACCAGACGGACACAAAGGACATTCAGGCTTTTCAGCTCTTCCTCGCTGGCAGGGCTTCTGTACTGCTTCAGCAGGGCATCATAGAGCTTGCCCACCAATTCGCCCGCCTGCAGGGAAATCTCCATTTCCTTCCGAATCCGCTCACTGCCCGTATCTACCAAAAACTGCAGGCGGTGGTACTCCGTCTCCAGTTCCTCTAAACGGATGATCTCCGGGGTATCGTTGGGGCGGTTCATATCATGAATATGGAATTCCTTGAAGTTGCACACCACGATCCAACGGGGGTTCATATTGTGGGGCAGGAAGCCCGCATACCGCCGGGCCTGCTGAAAGGGCGTCAGCATGGAGCCATCTGACTGCCGGTAGCCCTTTTTCAGATCAATATTGCTGCCTTTCTGTTCGATCAGCACATGGGTGTCCTTAATGTAGCCGTCAATAAAGCTGGTATGATCCAGCTTGACCCGCACTTCAAACTCAATCGCCTTTTCCGGCTCTTCTACCCCGTAAACCTTCTGCAGCAGCGACATCCAAAACCGCTGCGTCTCCTGTTTTTCATCCCCATGCCCCATCCAGTCCTTCACAAACTGTCTGGCGGCCAATTTCTGCTCAACCTGTGTCATAGAAGCGGCTCCCCTCTATCCTATTTTAGTCTATTATAATGTTTTTTGCCGATGTTGACAACGGGAATGCACATATTTTCTTTCTCTGCCTGAATATGCTTATATAAAAATATATTGCCATTTGAGTATATATCTAATAAAATGAGAAAAAGAGGTGAGATAAGTACCATGATTAGATTAACACTTGACAAGGCATTGGAATATGCCGGTATGACCCGGTATGAGTTGGCGAAACGGACAGGAATCCAATACCAGATCATCGACAATTACTATAAGAACAAGGTCAAACGGTATGACAGCTATGTACTGGAGCGAATTTGTGATGCTCTGGATTGTCAGATCGCAGACATCATTGACTACAAAAAGTAAAGCAGGGCGAAAATCGCTCTGCTTTTATCTTTCTCTGAGTGCCGTATACCCCCTGAATACGGCAAAAACCGCACCTGAAGCACTCAGGTGCGGTATCTTTATCATTCATCAGGCTCGATCAAATCTTCGGCATTGCAATTCAATGCCCGTGCCAGCATCATTAGGTATTCCGCCTGAGCTTTATTGATGCTTTTTTGCCGCTGCTCATATTGCTGAATTGTTCGCACCGGAACACCGGACATCTCTGCCAACTCGCTTTGACTGATTCCCGCCCGTTGACGGATTCTCTTCAACTTGATCTCCGGATGCGCGGCACGATACAGTTCATTCATCCGATCACAGAAATGACGGATATCCATTTCGTGGTAGGGAGAATACATACGAATCATATCATCAAGCGGAATACATTCCAAAATCTCCACAAAAGGCATAGCTGTTTCCCACTGGTAATATGCCAATGCCCAGCCTGCCCAGTATTCCGGGCTGCGGTCTGCTGTGTATCTGGGCTTAGGAAATTCCACTTGATGCTTTGTCAGCTCCAGCACCCGGTATGCCAGTTCCACCCCAGACATTCCAACCGTTAAGGTAAACTCTCCCTTGCCAAACCGCTCTGCCAACCCGCAGCTCATAAACAGATCGAAAAATTCGCAAGGATCGTAGCCAAGGTCATAGGTGGCAAAATCCAGCATCCGGCCCAGATTGATACGAGCCTTTTCCAAATATACCTTATGATAAGCGCGGATCATTAGGCTTCATCTCCTCATCCATAATCTGCATGATATACAGGTCCCCACGCTGCCGCTTGAAGCGTTCCACATCAAAATACTGCCGCCGTGCCTTCTGGTCCCGGGATCGCTGCTTTGCATACCACTGCTCATGTTCGGCAATTTCATAACCGACGAAGCGAATCCGGTCAAATGCTTTCCTGCTCTTCAAAACAAACTGCTGGCCCAGCTTGCCTAAGTGCATGGCATTGTTGAGCTGTCGATAGGAAATGGTGCCATTGATAAAATCCTGTGCAAACGAAAAATAACTATCGTCAGCGCGGTAACCAATGATGGCATCATAATCCTTATAATTCACAGAAAAGTTTGCCAAAATATATTCCTTTGCTTCCAATGCCAGTGCAGAAGGTACATCAAACTCCCGGTTCTCCAGAAGCACAGCCAGCCAGTGAAGAATGCAGTATTGGGAATCATTCAGATCTAAGATGCACAGACCGTCGCAATCCAATTCATAGCAGTTGGCATAGCCATCCTTGTCGTGGGATACGCCCCACTCCTTCGCCATGTCCAGACTGTCCGTGCAATAAAAGCCGAGACCGTAATCATTATACCATTTCCCCTGACCAAAGACAGGCTTCTCAATCACGCTGCAGGAACCATGATAAAGCTCTCTTATCATACACTTCAGCTCCTTTCTATTTTTATTATACTCCTAAAGGAGTATAATAGTCAAGTGCGTTTCGGCAAGCAGTCTCACAATTTTATAAAACGATTGGTTTATCTATCGACTTTTTGCCCTCATCCATGATATAATGCACTTGCATTTTCACAGAAGGAGGTGCTGCACCTTGTCTGAACAAATGAAAAAAAATCCATTATGCGCCGCCCTCTTGGCCCATGTGGACGCGGGGAAGACCACCCTTTGCGAGGCGCTGCTTTACCGCTCCGGTATGATCGGCAGCCTTGGGCGGGTGGATCATAAAAATGCGTTTCTCGACACCCATTCCTTAGAGCGGGCAAGGGGCATCACCATTTTTTCCAAGCAGGCGGTGCTTCGCCTGCCGGATCGGGAGATCACGCTGCTGGACACCCCGGGTCATGTGGACTTTTCTGCCGAAATGGAGCGCACGCTGCAGGTGCTGGACTATGCCGTTCTGGTCATCAGCGGCACCGATGGGGTGCAGGCCCACACCCGCACTCTGTGGCGGCTTCTGGAGCGCTATCAGGTGCCCGCTTTCATCTTTGTGACAAAAATGGATCTGCCCGGGGCAGACAAGGAAACGGTTCTCCGGGGCCTTTCCTCCCAGCTCAAGATCCCCTGCGCGGATTTCAGCCCAGAGCTTTCTCCCGACGAGCGGTATGATGCCTGCGCCATGTGCGCGGAATCCTTGATGGAAGAATACTTGGAAACCGGCGAGATCTCAGACCCTTCCATCACCGATGCCATCGCCCGGCGGGAGCTGGTGCCCTGCTTCTTCGGCTCCGGCCTTCGCATGGAGGGGGTGGATCAGCTTTTGGATGCTCTGTCCCGCTATACCAAATTGCCGGAATATGGGGAAGCCTTTTCCGCCCGGGTATTCAAGATCTCAAGAGATGCACAGGGCGGCCGTCTGACCCACCTGAAGATCACCGGCGGCAGCCTGAAGGTGCGAAGCCTTCTTCGCTACAACAATGAAAACGGAGAAAAGCGGGAGGAAAAAATTCAGGCCATCCGCACCTACTCCGGCGAAAAATTCACAACCTCTGAGGAAGTGGGGGCAGGCAGCGTCTGCGCGGTGCTGGGTCTCAGCTCTACATGGCCCGGTCAGGGCCTGGGCGAGGCATCGGAGGCGAAAAAGCCCCTGCTGGAGCCGGTACTCAGCTACCGCATCGTGCTACCCCCGGAGGTGGATGCCCGCACCATGCTGCCGAAGCTGCGGCTTTTAGCGGAAGAAGACCCCCTACTACGCATCGTGTGGCATGAGGCGCTGCAGGAGATCCATGTGCAGCTCATGGGCGATATTCAGATAGAAGTGTTATGTAAACTCATCGAAGAGCGATTCGATGTTTCCATCACCGTAGATGCCGGACGCATCCTGTATAAAGAAACCATTGCAGACCCGGTGGAGGGCGTTGGTCATTTTGAACCCCTGCGCCATTACGCGGAGGTGCACCTGCTTTTAGAGCCTCTGCCTCAGGGCAGCGGCCTGCAGTTCACCACGGATTGCAGCGAAAATGTGCTGGACCGCAACTGGCAGCGGCTGATCCTGACCCATTTGGTGGAAAAGCGGCATCTTGGCGTGCTGATCGGCGCACCCATCACGGACCTTCGCATCACCCTGAAATCTGGTCGCGCCCACCTGAAGCACACCGAAGGCGGCGACTTCCGTCAGGCCACCTACCGCGCCGTGCGTCAGGGCCTCATGAAGGCGAAAAGTGTGCTGCTGGAGCCTTGGTATCAATTCCAGATCCTGCTTCCCTCGGAGCATCTGGGGCGAGCCATGAGCGATATCCGCATGATGGACGGCAGCTTCGATCCCCCCATGGAGCAGGACGGCCTGATGCTGCTGTCCGGCACCGCCCCTGTGATCTGTATGCGGAACTATGCCCGGGATCTCAGCGCCTATACCCACGGCAGAGGACAATTAAGCTGCTTCGTTTCCGGCTATGCCCCCTGCCACAATGCTGCCCGGGTCATGGCAGAGACAGACTATGATCCCGTGGCCGACCTTGAAAACACCCCGGACTCCGTATTCTGCGCCCACGGCGCCGGCTTCAATGTGCGCTGGGACAAGGTGCAGGACTATATGCATCTGGACAGCTGCCTGAAAGAGCGGCAGGTGGACGAACCCGTGGTCCGGCAGCGAAATCTGAACATTGATGACAAGGAATTAGAGGCCATCATGGAGCGGGAATTCGGCCCCATCCGCCGAAGGGAATATAGCGCGCCCCGGCGCAGCCCCACCCTCCACGAGCGCACCATCCCCGACCGCATCAAATCCCAGCATCTGATCGTGGATGGCTACAACGTCATCTTCGCCTGGGAGGGCCTGCGGGAGCTGGCACAGCACGAGCTGGAGCTGGCCCGTGAGGAGCTTATCAACCTTCTCATCAACTATCACGGCTTCACCAAATGCGAGCTGATCGTGGTATTTGATGCCTATAAGACTCCCGGCAATCCCGGCTCCCGCACCGTAAAGGACGGTGTGCACATCGTCTACACCGCTCAGGGCGAGACCGGCGACCGCTATATCGAGCAGCTTGCCAACGACATCGGCAAGAACCACAATGTCCGCGTGGTCACCAGTGACGCGCTGGTGCAGCTCTCCGCTCTGCGCTCCGGCATCCTGCGGGTCAGCGCGGCGGAATTTGAGCAGGAAATGATGCGAACCAACGAGCAGATCGCCGCGATGCTGCGCTCCCTCCGGGCAGGCCCCGATCGGATGCACTCTCTGATCATCCGCAGGAAGGGGGAGAAGCATGGAAGCTGATCTCCTTCGAAGGGCCTTGGATCTGTCCCGAAGGGCGGAAAAATATGCTGCCTGCACCAATTCCGGCTTCCTCACCCCGGCAGAGCAGCAGGAAATGAAAATGCTCTGCGCCCGGGAGCGGGATATGACCATGGTATTTCACGGCGGCGCAGAGGATTGCGAGCGCCGCGTGGCCTTCTTCCTGCCCTCATGGCAGGAGCCGGAGGACTTGGAGCCATCAACCGCCATTGCTGCCCTTCGCATCACCGCCGCCTTCGGCAACCCCGGCCATCGGGACTTTTTAGGGGCCATTCTGGGTCTGGGCGTGAAGCGGGAGGCGCTGGGGGACATCCGCATGGCAGACGACCACACCTATCTTCTCTGCCTTGAAAATATTGCGGATTATCTGGCGCAAAACCTGGAAAAAGTGGGCCGCTGGGGTGTCAAGGTGGCAAGAATCCCCCTGTCGGAAGTCCCGCCACTGGTGCGGGAGTACAAAACTGTCACCTTTACGGTGCAAAGTCCCCGGCTGGACACGGTTTGCGGCGGGATGTTCGGCCTTTCCCGCACGGCTGCCAATGCCCAGATCCTGCAGGGCAATGTAAGCGTCAACTATGTTCCCTGTCTGAAGCCGGATGCGCTTCTTCGCACCGGCGATGTGATCTCCCTGCGGGGAAAGGGCAAGGGAACACTTTTGGAACCCGGCGGCACCTCCCGAAAGGGGCGCCAGTTCCTCCGTGCAGAAATTTGGAAATGAGGATCACCTATGGAATATGGTCAGGTATGCCTGCGGCGGGGCGAGGAACGCGCGCTCCGGGGCGGCAGGCTGCGAATTTATGAAAATGAGATCGAATGGGTGGATGACCTGTGCGTCAACGGCGAGATCGTGGAGGTCATCGACAGCCGGGAGCAGTTTGTGGCCTACGGCTTTTTTAACGCACTGTCCAAAATCACGGTGCGAATCCTGAGCTTCGACAAAAATGCCCTGTTTGACCGGGTTTTCTTCCGGAGCAAAATTCAGGCGGCTTGGGATTTTCGCTTATCTCTCGGCTTTGAGAATGCCTGCCGGGTGATCTTCGGTGAGTCCGACGGTCTTCCCGGTCTGACGGTGGATAAATATGGAGATTATCTGAGCTTTCAGATCGTTTCCCTCGGTATGGAGCAGTGGAAAGAAGCGCTGATCTCCATTTTCGTAGAGATCTTTGCCCCAAAGGGCATTTACGAGCGCAATGATCTTGCCGTCCGCAGCAAAGAGGGTATGCCCATGATGTCCGGCTGCGTCTACGGCGAGGTACCGGAAACCGTGGAGATCCGGGAACATGATGCCATCATGCGGGTGAACATTGCCGATGGTCAGAAAACCGGCCATTTTTTGGATCAGCAGGAGAACCGGGGCAGGATCCGCCCCTATGTGAAGGATCGCAGTGTGCTGGATCTTTGCTGCTGCACCGGCGGCTTCAGTGTCCATGCGGCCCTTTACGGTGCAAAATCCGTGGAGGCGGTGGATGTTTCCGGAGAAGCACTTCGGCTCACCATGGAAAATGCCCGGCTGAACGGTGTTACCGACCGCATCGTGCCCACAGAGGCTAATGTGTTCGATCTGGCCCGGGCGTATGCGGAGGAAGGTCGGCAGTACGGCTGCGTCATCTGCGACCCGCCTGCCTTTGCCAAGAGCCGCAGAGCGCTGGAAGGGGCATGGAGAGGCTATAAGGAGCTGAATCTTCGCTGCATGAAGATGGTAGCACCCGGCGGCTTCCTGATCAGCTGCTCCTGCAGCCAGTTTATGACCCCGGAGCTGTTCCTGCAAATGCTGCAGGAGGCGTCTCAGGATGCCAACCGTCCCGTCCGCCTGCTGGAAGCCTTAGTGCAAAGCAGGGATCACCCCGCCTGTCTTGGAGCGGAGCAATCCCTGTACCTCAAAGGCTATATTCTGCAGGTGCTGTGATCACAAAACCAGAAAACTCAAAAGCCATGCCAGACCCGTCACACCGGAGCCAATCAGCATCCAGCCAAGGCCCTGTAGGCGGAGTCGGCGTGGCTTTTTGGCACCGTTTGCCCGGGTACGAACATACTGATCCGCCACCTGACAGGCTTCTGTCAGGATCTGCTGATCCGTGACCCCTTCCCTGCCCAGTGCTTCCTCCCGCACGAGAAAAATCGCCTGCTCAAAGAGCTTCGTGTCCGGCTGCCGCACCACGATCACCTGTCTGGATACACCTTTTACCATGTAGATCCCTCCATTCCAGGGAGATCATCCCCAGTTTCTCCATAGGCTATACCCAAAGCCATTACATCAGCGGGGCAAACAGCCGCAGAATCGCACGGCCTGCCCGGCGAAACCCGGATGCAAGCCCACACTGGTCAGGTGTCACAGGACGGCATTGTTCAAGGGTGGCGGTAAAATCCGCCGCAATTTCCTCAACTTCGCTCATTCCATAGATCCATAGGCCATCTTCAAACTGCAGATAAAAACTGCGGTAATCCAGATTCACTGTTCCCACAACGGCGATCTCGCCGTCGGCGCAGCAGACCTTAGAATGAAGAAAACCGGGGGCATACTCATAGATCTTCACCCCCGCTTCCACAAGCCTTGCGTAATGGGCACGGGTCAGAGCCTGGGTATACCATTTGTCCCCCATACCCGGCGTGATGATCTTCACATCCAGGTCGGAGACCGCTGCAAGACACAGGGTTTTGCACAAAGCCTCATCCGGTACGAGGTATGGCGTCATCAGCCATACACTTTTCTGCGCCCGGGCAATGAGTCCGGCAACCGCACTGCGCCCCACAGATTCTGTATACAAGGGAGAATCCCAGAATGGCTGGAGATAACAATACTGCGCCGCTGCTTCCTCCGGCTTTGGGGGAGGCGGTTCTTCTGTCCCCTCCAGTGCAGTCCACATGGAAAGAAACAGCACCGAAAAGGAATACACCGCCTCCCCCTCTACCCGAATGGCTCCATCCTTCCAGCGACCGAAGCGCTGCCGCAGGCCTATGTACTCATCCGACAGGTTGATGCCCCCGGTATAGCACAGCTTGCCATCGATGAGCATCAGCTTTCTATGATCCCGATTGCCCAAACAGCCTGAAAGGGGAGGCTGAAAAGGATTGAACACGCAGCAGTGGATGCGCATCCGGCGAAGGAGCTTGGGATAATTACGGGGCAGACCGGGAAGGCAGCCAAAATCATCGTAGATCACCCGAACATCCACCCCTTGTGCTGCTTTTTGTCGCAGAATATTCAAAATTTCCTCCCACATCACCCCGGGACGGATGATGAAATACTCCAGCCAGATGCTTTTCTCCGCCCTGCGAAGGTCCTGCAGCATGGCACGGAAGCACTCCTCCCCTTCGGAATACCACCGGGTCTTTCCACCATACCAGAGAGGACAGACAGCAAGTCGGGAGAGGGCAGCCGCCTGCGTCCCGGCTTCCGGGGCTTCCTCCCGAAGCTGCAGAAGCGTTGCATCATTCTGAGAAAGATGGGTGTGAAGATATGTCTGTGCCCGCTCATGAAGCCGTCGCAGGTGGCAGCTCCTTCGGCTTCCGCCCAGAAGGACATAGCACAAAAGGCCAAATACCGGCAGAGCCAGCACCACAATGCTCCAGACGGTCTTATATCCCGCTTCGCTGCTGTCGGACAGGATCGCCACCACGGCGATCCACGCAGCCGCCGTGGTCAGCAGGCGGAACCACACGCCTGCTGCTCCGGAACATAGCTGTGCTGCAAGGCAGATCGTTAAAAATTGCACTACCAGACAAAGCACCATCAGCACCGGCCGTCTAAAAAAATAGCGTGCTGCTTTCCCCATTTCATCCCCTCGCCCCTTCAAAAGTTCATTTTTGTACGCCAAAGGGCGTCCTCTTTCAGTTTATGGGCCGCAGACGGATTCTATGACCGGGAAAAAAGGAATATTTTGAGTATTTTATACAAAGCGCATAAAAAATACCCCCAAAAGATTGGCAGACATTTTGCAGGAAAAAGCTTGTAATTCCTGCAAAAACATGCTATTTTTATGGCAGATAGAGGCGCACTGTGCGATCAGTATCCCATCCGTCAAAAGTCTGCAGGCTGTTGGGTGGAAAAAAGGCGTATGGTGCCGAAGGCAGGGTCGGCTGCAGTGTCCCTGTGCTGGGCCGGCAAACTAATAGCTGCCGGACTGTCGCATCAAAATGCGGAGGGCTATCGTTCCATATTGTGTTGCTATGTCGGTTTTTCGGCAAAATCTGCATCATCAGGAGCGGCCTTCCGGGAGGACGCTCCTTTTTGCGTCCACCTTCCAATCTTTCTATGGAGGTATATATCATGAGAGAACCCATCTTTAGAGGCATTGCCACTGCTCTGATCACCCCTTTCCGCAACGGTGAGGTGGATTACGAGGCCATGGGCCGCCTGATCGACTGGCAGATCGAAAGCGGCATCAACGCCCTCGTCATCTGCGGCACCACCGGCGAAGGTCCCACCCTTTCCGACGCAGAGCATAAGGAGTGCATCCGCTATGCCGTAGAGCGCGCCGCCGGTCGTGTGCCCATCATTGCAGGCACCGGCAGCAACGACACTTCCTATGCCATTGAACTGACCAAGTACGCCTGCGAAGTGGGCGCCGATGCCATGCTGGTAGTCACCCCCTACTACAACAAGGCCACCCAGAACGGTCTGGTCACATCCTTCCGCGCCATTGCCGACGCATCCACCAAGCCCCTCATCGTTTATAACGTTCCTTCCCGTACCGGCTGCTCCATCCGTCCCGAGACCTACAAGCGCATGGCCGAGCACGAAAACATTGCCGCCATCAAGGAAGCCAGCGGCGACATCTCCACCGTGGTCGCCACCCGCGCCTTAGTGGGCGACCGTCTTGCCATCTACTCCGGCAACGACGATCAGATCGTTCCCATCATGTCCATGGGCGGTCTGGGCTGCATCTCCGTGCTGTCCAATGTGCTGCCCCGTGAGACCGTAGAGATCTGCCAGCGCTTCTTCGCAGGGGACATTGCAGGCGCCGCCGAGCTGCAGTGCAAGTACCTGAACCTCATCAACGCTCTGTTCTGCGAGGTCAACCCCATCCCCGCCAAGGCCGCCATGGCTGCCATGGGCTGGTGCGAAAACACCCTGCGTCTGCCCCTGACCCCCATGGAAGAAGCCAATGAGCAGAAGCTGCTGGCATGCATGCGCGCACTGGGAGTGGAAGTATGAGAGCCATTGTAACCGGCGCCTGCGGGCGCATGGGCATCGTCCTGCGGCAGATGATCGAAAGCAATCCCGATTGGAGCGTTGCCGCCGCGGTGGATCCCTTTGCCACACAGGAAGGCATCCTCAACAGCTTTGACGGCTGCCCCGATGCCGACATTATCATCGACTTTTCCAATCATGCGGGCACCGCTGCCCTTCTGAACTTCGCACAGGAGCGGAAGCTTCCCGTGGTCATCTCCACCACCGGTCATACCCCGGAAGAGCTGGCAATGATTGCCCAGGCAGCAAAGGAGATCCCCATTTTCCACAGCGGCAATATGTCTGTGGGTGTGGCTCTGCTCTGCACCCTGGCAAAAAAGACCGCCGCGGTGTTCCCCACGGCGGACATTGAGATCGTGGAGACCCACCACTGCCACAAGCTGGATGCCCCCAGCGGCACCGCCCTGATGCTGGCGGACGCCATCCGGGAATCCCGTGAGGATGCCCCCAATCAGTTGGGCCGCGCCGGTCACTGCCCCCGAAAGTCCGGCGAGATCGGCATCCATGCCGTGCGCCGTGGCGAGATCGTAGGCATTCATGAGGTGCTGATCTCCACCCCCACCCAGACCATCACCCTGCGCCACGAGGCACACACCCGCGCCCTGTTCGCAGAGGGCGCACTGGACGCGGCAAAGTTCCTGTGCGGTCAAGCCCCGGGGCTTTATAACATGGTGTCCATGATCAATTAAGCAATTTAGGAGTCCATATGGAAAACATTACCGTAAAATTCGGCGGCAGCTCCCTTGCCGATGCCGCCCAGTTCCGCAAGGTGGCTGATATCATCCACGCCCATCCCCTGAGAAAGTTCGTTGTCGTCTCCGCACCCGGCAAGCGCCATTCCGGCGACATCAAGGTGACGGATCTGCTCTATCGTGCCCGCGAATGCGCCGGAACGGAGGAGTTCCCCGCTGTGATGGCAGAGATCAAGGCCCGTTTTGACGGGATCGCAGCGGAGTTGGGCATCTGCGTGGAGCTGGGTCTTGACGAGATCGCGGCGGACATTCAAAAGGGCGCAAGTCGTGACTACTGCGCCAGCCGTGGTGAATATCTGAACGCAAAGCTGATGGCCGCCTATCTGGATCGTCCCTTTGTGGATGCCGCGGAGCATATCTTCTTCCGTGCCGACGGCAGCTTCGATGCCCAGGCGACCCACGAATCTCTTCGTGCAGCTCTGGCAGAGCTTCCCGGTGCGGTCATTCCCGGATTTTACGGCTCCATGCCCGACGGCAGCATCCGCACCTTCTCCCGCGGCGGCTCTGACATCACCGGTGCCTTAGTGGCACGGGCAGCAGGCTCCATCTGCTACGAAAACTGGACGGATGTTTCCGGCATTCTGGCAACGGATCCCCGCATTGTCCCTAAGGCCCAGCCCATTGAGCGGATCACCTACCGTGAGCTGCGGGAGCTGGCCTATATGGGCGCTTCCGTCCTCCATGAGGATGCCATCTTCCCGGTACGCACCGCAGGCATTCCCATCCGCATCCGCAATACCAATGCCCCCGAGGATCCCGGCACCGTCATCCTGCGGGATGCCTCCGCCGTGGAAGCCCCGGCCGTCACCGGCATTGCGGGCAAGAAGGATTTCAGCATCATCCACATTGAAAAGGATCAGATGAACGAGACCGCCGGCTTTGTCCACCGGGTGGTGGAGCCCATCTGCCGCCGTGGCATCAGCATTGAGCATATGCCCACCGGCATCGACTCCCTGTCCGTGGTCGTCCCCTCTGCCCAGCTTCGGGACTGCCGCACGGAGCTTCTGTGCGACATTCGCGATGCCGTCAGCCCCGACCTTATCCTTGTGGAAAACGACCTTGCCATGATCGCCGTGGTAGGCCGCGGCATGGTTCGCCGCAAAGGCATTGCCGCGAAGCTCTTCTCCGCTCTGGCAAAGGCCGACATCAACATCCGCATGATCGATCAGGGTTCGGGAGAACTCAACATCATCGTGGGTGTAGACAGTGTGGACTATGAGCGCGCCATCCGCGCCCTGTATGGCGCATTCTTCGCATAATGATATCGCAGCCTGCCGATTGTCTCGGCAGGCTGTGTTTTTTGGAAATGCCAAAGCATCTCTTGAAATCAATGGGAAAATCAGTATAATATTTCTACAGGCTCCGCCTGATTCCAAGAAAAGAGGAAACGAGCATGAGAAAAAACATTCTTCGTCACCTTTCCCTGCTGGCACTGCTGATCTGCCTGGTGTGCGCCCTGTCGGTGAGCGCCAGTGCGGAAACCTACAAGGGTTCCTGCGGCAGCTATGCCAAGTGGACGCTGGACACCGATACCGGCGTACTGAACATCACCGGCTACGGCGAAATGACCACCACCTCCTGGTCCTCCCAACGAACCTACATTAAATCCGTTGTGATCGAAGATGGCATCACAAACCTATGCGACAAAGCCTTCTCGGATTGCCGCAATCTGGAATATGTCTATCTGCCTGATTCTATCACCACCATCGGTGAAAGCGCCTTCCGTTATACAAAGCTTCAAAGCATTGATCTGCCTGACAATCTGACAAATATCGGCGAACTGGCTTTCTCTCACTGTGAGTCCCTTCTGTCCATTGAGATTCCGGGAACCGTCCGCACCGTGGGTGATTCCGCCTTCTCCTACTGCCGCAAGCTGAAAGAGGTCACCATCCACGAAGGTGTGCAGAGCTTTGGTGAATATGCCTTCAATGAATGTGACTCCCTGACCGCTGTGGTCATGCCGGATACGGTGACCGAAATTGGCAGCGGCATGTTTGAGAGCTGCGACGGTCTGATCAGTGTAGAACTCTCCGACCGGATCACAGAGATCCCCGCCTACTGCTTCAGACACTGCGACGCACTGGAGCGGGTGATCCTGCCCGAGGATCTGGAGATCATCCACCACAGCGCATTCTATGAAACCAAAGCCCTGAAGCGCATCGTCCTGCCCGATGGCCTCAAGACCATCGCGGACTCCGGCTTTGCCAGCAGCGGTCTGGAGCAGATCATTCTTCCCGCTTCCATGACGGATGTAGGCATTCTGAACCGGCTGGATAAGGCCGCTCTGCGTTGCCGCTCCATGACCCGGATCGCCGTTCTGAACCCGGAAATGAAGATCGGCAGCGGTTACAGCCTGGGTATCCCCGGCACCACCACCGTATACTGCTACCCTGACTCCACCGCCCACAGCTTTGCGGTGGCCAACGGTTATGACTTCGAATTCCTCACCGGGGACAACCTGTGGACCGAGACCAACCCCATTCTGAATCCCTTCAAGGATGTGGAAGCAGGCCAGTGGTATACCGACAGTGTGCTGTGGGCCGTGGACAACGACATTACCACCGGCACCGGCGCAGGTCTGTTCTCCCCCCTCAAAGACTGCACCAGAGCGCAGGTAGTCACCTTCCTGTGGCGTGCTGCGGGTTCTCCCGCCCCCAAGAGCCAGATGATGGACTTTACGGATGTGCCTGCCGGTTCTTACTACTATAATGCCGTGCTTTGGGCCGTGGAACAGGGCATCACCACTGGTACCGGCGGCAGTAAATTCAGCCCGGATATGAACTGCTCCAGAGCGCAGGTGGTCACCTTCCTGTACCGCTATGCAGGGCAGCCCGCCGTGGCTAACCAGACAAATCCCTTCCGGGATGTGGGCAACACCTACTACCGCCTGCCGGTACTGTGGGCCGTGGAGAACGGCATCACCAACGGTACTGCCGTGGGTGTCTTCTCCCCCGATACCGTCTGCAGCCGCGCCCAGATCGTTACCTTCCTCCATCGCACCGAATCCGCCAAGGGTTGATCGCCCTTCTCTGACGGCGGGTATATGCCAAATTGCCCGCCGGGGCCTCCCGGCGGGCTTTTAATATTTTTGAAAGGGGAAAATATCATGAAAAAACTGCTCGTTTTTGTTTTGACCATTTGCCTGCTGCTCTGTCTGACCGCCTGCACCCAGCCGCCTGTTCCTGAATCCGTTCCGGCCGAACCACCGATCCCTGAGGATGAAATTCAGGAAACCCCTGAGGAAAAAATTTCGGAGAATCCCGGCTTCCTTTGGATCGAAACCAACGCAGAGGTTTTCCTGCCCTACGATCATTGGGTATGGTCCGACAGCTATGAGGAAGATGGCAGCGGACTGTGCGCGGACGGTGAACCAATCTCTACAGAGAACTATCGGGACTTTGTGAACTTTGTGGACGATCTTCCCTGCGTAACCTATGCCGACGATTTTGTGATCTTCCTTGATGAGAATGTCACCGGCAGCAGCTTTACCGTTTATGCCATGAACCACTCCGAGCTCATGCAAGGAAGCAACTTCTCAAAGCTGCAGGAGCTCCCCGCCGGGGAATATATTGTTGAGATTCCTATCAAAGTTCGGTGGGATTATGTGGAAGCCGCGGATGCATACAATTCCAGCGGCTACGAATGCTGGTTCCGCCTGATCATGCCTGAATGATACGTTGGCGCAAAATCAGTCCCCAAATATACGGATCCCGGGAAGGATGCATCCTTCCCGGGATGTTTCATGCAAAAAGCAGTAGGGGCGGCAACCTGCCGCCCGCAAAAGGCTTCGAATTCGCCGATCGTCTTGGTATAAATGGAACATTTCCTGCGGACAGTCCGGAGGCCTGTCCCTACGAAAATCCGTTAGCTCCGCAACAATCTGCAATTCTCACCGTAGGGGACGGGTCTCCCGTCCCAAAGCGTTGCAATTCTTTCGGCAGTTTCTTTATAATCAGAATGTTTCCTGCCGCGCCATACGCGCAGATTCCTTCAGCATATATGCTTTATTAAGACAATCACTAAGCTTTACACAGTATTCTGCCGGGTACTCCTCGGTCAACTGTACCTCTTTGGCGATCGCCCTTTCCGCAGGCTTCCACAGAGCGCAAAAGGATCTTACATATATATCATCCAGAATGATCATGTCGGAACGATTGCCAACAAAAATCAGCTTCTCCATGCGGGGGAATGTTTCTGCGGTAAATCGACCAAGGGGTATCACATATTCGTCTGTTAATTCTTCCACTGTCGGCACCTGATCAAAGAATCTCGCCCAGATATAACAGAATGATGCGCGTGACGCAAACGATGTGTAGAATATTTCGCGTGTGAGCAGACACATCAACCTGTATTTTCCATCTACCTTGTAGGCGAAAACATCACCGCACTGAAAAGGCGGAAGCTTTGGCTTTTCAATTCTTACATATTTTTCTGTGGGTATTCTTCGTTTTTTGGTTTTGCCTCTCGGTATAGACAGTGAAGCCAAAAACTTTTCCAAATTCTTCTTTCGCAGCTTCAAATCCCGTTCTGTTGCTTCAAGTTCTCTGTAAAACGCAATATTTTCACCTGTGCTGATGATGTGGGAAATTTTGCCGAAAATGTCCTCTGATATGCCGCCGCATATCCACTCGGCTTTGCCCAAGGCAAAATACACATCATGAAGGACGCCGTCGTTTTCGTCAAATTCCGTCAAGTATTCCTCAAGGATATCCTGCTTTATTTCGGCCAAAGGCTTGCCTTCATCGTATTCTACCATGAATCTTTCGTAGATTTCGCAATACTCATCACTTTGTGTGATTCCCATGCCCCAGCAGCCCATATTCATGCCACCTTTCATAACTAAAGTCTTTTGATTCACTCACATTCTATCAAAGAAACCGTTAATATTCAAGAAACAGGCACAGTAGATGAATCACTGTGCCTGTAGCTGTTTATGATATTGAATTACTCAGCAAAGACCTTCTTGAGCTTTGCGAAGCGGGGCAGGCCGTTTTCCTAACAGACACTAACAGGCTGACCGTGGAAACGCAATGCTTCCGCAAACGGTTATCTTTCCATTGCATCGATGGCCTGCTGAATCCGCAGGACATCGGGCACATTCTCCAGAGTGAATGTATTCATATCCATGCCCGTGGCGGAAAAGCTTCCTTTGTAATAGGAATTCATTGCGGAAAAACGGATCGTACCACAGCCATTCTTATGGATGATCGTATTGGCGGGGGGCATAGTGGCAGCAGAAAGCATATCGATCCGCTTCCCACGCTTGCGAATGATCTTTTTGTTGGTGATCACATAGGCAGTGTGCTTGCGGAGATAGGCCACCCAAAGAAAGCGGCCAAATACGAAATACAATCCCGCACAAACAAAGATCGCGCCAAAGAGGTAAAAGAAGAAGGGCGCACCATCCCGGATGGCCGAAACCGCCCAGAACACAGCAAAACCACACCACAGGATGCTAAACGGGATCATAAAAAGATCGCCCGCAGAAAAGAGATTGCCCTTGGCAGGCTTTCCTTTCCACAAGATACGCTCAACCGGCGCAATATAGCCCTTGCTAAAGCTGTAATCATCCTCATACATCATGCTCACATCCTTTTCTCTTTTCGTATGATGCAAAAAGTGGGCAATCACAGAATTCTCCTATCAGATCAATCCAGTGATGCCCACTTTCAGGCAGTTTAATTGTAATTACTCAGCAAAGACCTTCTTGAGCTTTGCGAAGCGGGGCAGGCCATTTTCCTTGACCATGGAGGTTTCGCCTTCGATCAGGGGCAGGCAGTAGTCGATGAAGTCCTGGGTGACGCCGTTGTGGGTCTCGTTGATCCATTCCAGAGGAACCTTCTTCTCGAAGTTGGCAACCTTGGACAGGTCGAACAGGACATAGTTGCACTTGTAGCCATCGGGGCCACGGTCGCACTGTACGCCAACCATCTTGTCGGTCTCGCCGGCGAGAGCGGCTTCCACAGCGGTCTTACCGGAGTTGAAGGACTCTTCGATGTCGGTGCCGGAAGCGCAGTGGGCGGCGCAGCGCTGCAGCAGGCTCAGCTCGATGCCGCGAACCTTGGCGCCGGTAGCTTCCTTGACCTTGGTGACCAGACGGGCTGCCAGACCGCCCAGCTGGGCATGGCCGAAGCCGTCGGTGCCGGAGGTCTTTGCTTCGGCAACGAAGCTGCCGTCAGCATAGTGGATGCCTTCGGAAACTGCAACCAGGCAGTTCTTCTTGCGGGCATAGCATTCGGAAACATCCTTCAGGAAGGAGTCCATATCGAAGTCAACCTCGGGGAGGTAGATGAAGTCGGGGCCGTCGCCGCTGAGGCTGGCCAGACCTGCTGCTGCGGTGAGCCAACCTGCGTGGCGGCCCATGCACTCGATGATGGTGATCATGCCGGTGTCATAAACCTGGCAGTCACGGCTGACTTCCATGATGGAAGTGGCGATGTACTTGGCAGCGGAAGCGAAGCCGGGGCAGTGGTCGGTGCCGAAGAGGTCATTGTCGATGGTCTTGGGAACACCGAAGACACGGCATTCATAGCCGACCTTGGCCATGTACTTGCTGATCTTGTTGCAGGTGTCCATGGAGTCGTTGCCGCCGTTGTAGAAGAAGTAACGGACATTGTACTTCTGGAAGATCTCAAGGATGCGCTTGAAATCGGTATCGTCTGCGTCGGGGTCTGCAATCTTGTAGCGGCAGGAGCCCAGCAGAGAAGAGGGAGTATAGAGCATACGGGCCAGTTCTTCGGGATCTTCCTGATCCATGATCATGAGACGATCGTCCAGAACGCCGCGGATGCCGTGGTTGGCGCCGTAAACAGTGG
>SVMC01000002.1 GCA_015067585.1 Oscillospiraceae bacterium | reverse complement strand
CTCTTCGGTTGCGGGCTTGGTGACAACGCCTTCGTCCCAATCGTGGCCCAGTGCTGCGGTTTCGTTGCCCTTGTAGCTGTCGCCGCAAACGGAGCAGGTGTAGGTGGTGTAGCCCTTGTCGGTGCAGGTGGGAGCGGTGACCACTTCTTCGTAGTCATGGCCCAGTGCTGCGGTTTCGTTGCCCTTGTAGCTGTCGCCGCAAACGGAGCAGGTGTAGGTGGTATAGCCCTTGTCGGTGCAGGTGGGCTTGGTGACTACTTCTTCGTAATCATGGCCCAGAGCATCTACATAGTCAGCCTTGTAGGTGTGGCCGCACTTGGAGCAGGTGTAGGTGGTGTAGCCCTTGTCGGTGCAGTTGGGCTTGGTGACCTCTTCTTCGTATGCATGCTCGCATTCGGGATCGCCGTTAACAACTTCGTAGAGCTCTACCGTGTAGGTGCTCTGATAGCTTTCCCAACCGTCCTGAGAGGTGCCGGGAGCATCGAAGCCTTCGGAGCTGCCGCGGAGGAAGAAGACATAGTCAGAAGAGGTGGTGCTGTAGAGGAACATGGACTTGGTGGTGCCGCTTACATCGGCAATGGTCCAGTAGTTGTAGTGAGACTTGGTGTCCACATTGGATGCGTCATAGGTCTCGGTGTTCAGAGGAGCAACGCCGTTGCCGCCGGAGGAAGCACGGCTGAGGTACTTGCTGCCTGCGTTGGTGAGGAAGAAGCCATCATAGGGATGGTCTGCCTGGGTGGTGGAGCCGGTCTCGAAGTCCCAAATCATATCTTCGGTGACTTCGGAGGTGATGACGCCGTCTTCCACGGTGACAGCGGTGGAGCCGAGGGAGATGCCGCCGTTGGCAGTGGAAACATTGGTGGTGACATTGGTCAGTGCATAGCCGTTGGAAACCACCACATACTGCTTGCCGGCTTCGACGGTTTCAGCCAGGACAAAGTTGCCTTCCACGGGCTTGTAGTCGGGATCTGCCGCGCCGCAGACGGTGCATTCGCCCTTGACATAGTTATGTGCTACCTTTTCGGTCTCGTCGCCGACATAGCTGTGGCCGCAGAGCTCGCAGGTGTAGGTGGTGTAGCCGGTTTCGGTGCAGGTGGGCTTGGTGACAACAGCGGTGTAGTCGTGCTCGCATTCGTCAACACCGGTGCCGGTGACAACGATGGTGACAGCCTCGGAGGTGGCAACGGTGTCGCCCTCGGTGACCTTGACGCTGACTTCTACGCTGGTGCTCTTTTCAGCGGGAGTGACGGTGCCGTCGGCAGCGATGACATCGGGGTTGCTGGAAACGAACTCTACGGTGTAGCCGTGAGGTGCCTTGACGGACAGAGCCTCGACGGTCTCTGCGGGCAGGCTTTCTGCCATGTAGTCGGCAGCATTCTGAGCGGCCCACAGGAGAACTTCTTCGTCGGTCTTCAGAACTTCGCCGTTACGGGAAGTAACTGCAACATATTCGAAGGACAGTTCAATGTAGTTGTCGTTGGAGTCGTCCTGGGTTGCGAACAGGCCGAACTTGGGATCGATGTAGTTCAGGCCTTCCACGGTGCCGCCATCTACCCAAGTCTTGCAGTCGGTGGAGTATGCCACGGTGTAGGTGGTGCCTTCCTTGGTCATCTTGTAGTAGAGGGTTGCGGTGTTGTCTGCATTGGCCTGTGCGTAGGTGACATTCAGGATATCGAAGCGGTTGGAGCCGACTTCGTTTGCGGGTTCAACGCGCAGGTTCTGCTGTGCGTTGTACTGGCAGTTGATGCGGATGTAGTGGTCTTCATCCTGCCAGCCCAGGACCTGCGTCTGCTGATAGATGTCCTTGGGCAGTTCGGGATAGAAGGACTTGGTGATGATCTCCCAGTCGCCCATAGCCGGCATCAGGAAGACATTAGTCCAGGGACCTTCGGGGTCAGCCTGCTTAGCCATGTAGATGCTGCCCTTCTGAGTGGGAAGCACAAGACCTACGCCCTCTTCGAAGCGGTAGTAAGTCCAGGGACGGGTTTCGGTGGGATCCTTTACCTCATTGAGGATGGTCCAGTTGTCGCTCATGTCGCCGTCGGCGAAGTAGTCATCCTCGGGACCGTAGTTGAAGCTGACGGTGTAGGTGAGGGTTCTGGTGCCGGCGGTGGCGGTGATGGTGGCGGTGCCGAAGGGGCCTTCGAGCTGCTCGACGGTGACGGCGGTGTCGGCATTGCCGGCCACTGCTGCGACCACGGGAGCCTCGGTGCTGTCCTTGGAAACTTCCACATTGTAAACGCGGACTGCGGGATCGAAGCCTTCGATGGCTTCACCGTCTACGGTGATGCCGGTGATCTCGGGCTTGGCAACGGGAGTGGTGCTGCCCTGACCGCCCTCGAAGACCAGAGAATCCAGCAGGAATTCGTAGCCTGCGGTCATGCCGGTGTAGGCGTCGATGATGATGGAATCGGCTTCGATGCCGGTTGCCTCATACTTGAACATTTCGGTGAATTCTTCACCGTCAGCGCTGCGGTAGCAGGTGTAGGTGTCGCCTTCCTTGACGATTCTCCACCAGTAGGTGCCGTTTTCGGCAAGACCGGGAGAGGAGTTCAGGTCAGCGCTGTCAGCGGTGACATTGCCGTCAACACGCAGGAAGTTCTGGAATGCGCCGTCGCCGCCGCGGATACCGGCCAGATTCTGGTAGTCATCGCCGGCGGCTGCGTAGAAGCCGAAGAACTGATAGTAGCCGTTGGCTGCGGATGCAGTGCTGAAGTCGAACTTAGGGTTGCGGACCAATCGCCGGCCACGGGAACCTTGACAACGTCCTTGGGTGCGAAGGTATCGACCTGACCGTTGCAGGGCTCGAAAGCTTCGCGGGTGGTGACCATGTACAGGCCGCCCTCACGGACCTCGGAGGAAGCCTGCTCAAGGATCTCGTACTTGGAAGCATCAGCGGGGTTGGTGAAGTCGATGGGTGCCAGACCCTCGACCTCGAAGTCGATGGAGTCAACGACAAATTCGTAGCCAGCGGTCATACCGGTGTAAGCGTCGATGATGAGCTTGTTGGCTTCGATGCCGGTTGCCTCATACTTGAACATTTCGGTGAATTCTTCACCGTCTTCGCTGCGGTAGCAGGTGTAGGTGTCGCCTTCCTTCACGATTCTCCACCAGTAGGTGCCGTTGGCAGCCAGACCGGGCTGAGAATTCAGGTCAGCGCTGTCAGCGGTGACTTCGCCGTCCACACGGAGGAAGTTCTGGTATGCGCCGTCGCCGCCGCGGATACCGGCCATGTTCTGATAGTCGTCGCCTTCAGCGGCGTAGAAGCCGAAGAACTGATAGTAGCCGTTGGCAGCACTTGCCTGGCTGAAGTCGAACTTCATGGTGGCGCTCCAATCGCCCTTCACGGGGATCTGGATGACATCAGCGGGTGCGAAGGTATCGATCTGGCCGTTGCAGGGCTCGAATGCGTCGGTGGTGGTGATCAGGTACAGGCCCTTTTCCTGCAGGGCAGCGGAAACCTGATTGTCCACGGTGTAGCGGGAGGCTGCGGAAGCCTTGGTGAAGTCGATGTCGGACATATCCACCTTGCCGGTTGCGGGGATCACTTCGGTGTAGGTCTCACCGCAGCGGCCGCAGGTATAGGTGCGGACACCGTCAGCGGTGGCGGTGGGTTCCTTGGTGACGACGCCGTCATCCCAGTCGTGACCCAGAGCGGGAACGATGCCGGTGATGACTTCTTCGCCGCACAGGCCGCAGGTGTTGGTGGTGAAGCCGTCCTCGGTGCAGGTGGGTTCGGTGACAACTGCTTCATATTCATGATCGCAGCCGCTGCCGGTGCCGGGCACCTTGACATTGACGGTGGCGCTGCCGGAAGCTGCGCCTTCGGTGATCTTGACGGTCAGAGTGACGGTCTTGTCGCTGCCGCTGGGCAGGACAGTGCCATCGGGAGTGATGACGGTGGGATCACTGGATTCCACTTCCATGGTGTAGCCATGGGGGATCTTGGAGAACTCAATATTGTCGGTAACTTCTGCGGGGATGTCTGCTGCCACATAGTCGGCAACATTCTGAGCTGCCCAATCGAGCATCTGGCCGTAGTTCATCTCTTCGACGCCGCCGATGGAGGTGACTGCCAGATATTCGTAGTTGGCCTTGATCTGGTTGCCGGAGTTGTTCATGGAAGCAAACAGACCGATCTTGGGATCCTTATAGTTGATGTTGGTAGCGGTGCCCAGGGTGGTGTAGTTCAGACCATCCTGAGAGTAGCTGACGGAGTAGTTGTTGCCCTGACGGCCGATCATGAAGTACAGGGTAACGGTGCCGTCGGCATTGGCCTGGGCGTTGGCAGAGCTGAGGCTTGCGCTGAAGGAGCCGCCGGTTTCTACGCCGGGTTCCAGCTTCAGGCTGCTCTGCTGGCAGTTCATACGGATGTAGTTGTCCTCATCCTCCCAGACCAGCAGCATGGCCTGCTGATAGTTGGCATTGGGGAGCTGGGGATAGTGGATCTTGGCAACGACCTGCCAGTTGCCCACGGCGGGAGCAACGAAGACATTCTCCCAAGCGGCGCCGGTGGAGTAGATGTCGTAGCGCTGGGTGGGAAGCACGAGGCCTTCGCCCTTATTGATCTCGTAAGCAGCCTTGTTCTCGCGGAGCACGGTCCAGACATCGCTGATGTCGCCATCGGCGAAATAGTCGGACATGGGGCCATGGTTGAAGGCGATGATGTAGGTCTGGCTTGCGATGTCGGTGGAGACGGTGATGGAAGCGGTGCCGAAGGGAGTGCCTTCCAGCTGCTTGCATTCCACGGTGAGCTCTTCATCCGCGGGGATGCCGCCAACCACGGGAGCCTTTTCGGCATCGGCGGGCAGCTCATAGCTGTAGAAGAAGGTTTCCTTCTCGAAGCCGGTCATGGGCTGGCCATCGATGGTGATGCCGGACAGACGGGGATAGAGCAGTGCGACCTTGGAGATGGTGATGCCATCGAAGGAAGCGGAGAAGGAATCAGCGGAGGTGGTGCCGGTGTTGGCCAGAACACCAACCTGCGGGCAGGCCATGAGGTTATTCACCTTGGTGGCCAGGTTCTCCCAGGACTTGCCGTCCACGGAGTAGTTGAAGGTATAGTCAGAGCCCTGCTTGACCGCCTGCAGATACAGGCCGTTGGCAACAGAGGCGGTGACGGAAGCCACCTGCGTGGTCTCGCCTGCGACACGGTTGTAAAGACGCAGGGCACCCGCGCTGGCGGAGGTCTGCTGATAGACCATCTGGATGCTGTTGTCGGCATCGTCATAGACGATGAGGCCGCCCTTCTGACCGCTGGCGTTCAGGCCATCGAGGGTCATGTAGGTCTGTGCGACCCATTCGCCGGTGGCGGATTCCAGATAGATGTTGGCAGGCGCGGTATCGCTGCCGAATTCACCCTTTTCTGCGGTGATGGTCAGGCCGTTTGCGCCGAAGGCAGCATTGCCATTGCCGTTCACAACGCTCCAGCCCTTGGCCTGGGCAGCGGCCCAGCCTTCGGTGAAGTCAGTGGAGACGGGAGCCTTGCCGAAGCCCACACGGTAGTACAGGACCTGGTTGGCAGCGGCATATTCGCAGCGGATCACGGCAGTGCCGGGAACGCCTGCGGCCTGGGTGACGGTGATGTCGAGATCATCGTTGTTGGAGACAGCTTCCACGACGGGAGCGGTTTCGTAGCCGCTGAGCTCATAGGTGTAGCATTCGCGGGAGAAGCCTTCGAGGAGTTCGCCGTTTACCTTGATGCCGTCGATGTTGGCGGAGCTTTCAACGTAAGCAACGAAGTCAGCGGTGACCACATGGCCGTCCAGTTCGCCGGTGACGGTAACGGTGGCAACGCCGGGGCCGACCGCCTTGATGACATCGCCTTCCACCTTGACGACGCTGGGACGGTTGGACTTGTAGGTGAAGGTCATGCCTTCGGGCAGGGGACAGGATTCCAGAGACTTGATGATACTGGTCTGCTCCTTGATGATGTAGCCGTACAGGCTCTCATCGTTCATCGCAACGGTGAGCTGGGGGTTGATGGTAGCGCCCTTGTCGAAGATCAGGCGCTCTTCTACACCCAGAACATCGTCGCCGTCCTGGTTGGCCTTAACGGTCAGGACAGTGGGATAGACATCCATTTCGCCGGAGACGGTGAAGTCAGCGGTGAGGTTTGCGTTGGCGGAGTCTTCGCCAACCTGGATCTGATACAGGCCGGTGTCTACCTTGAAGCAATCGTCTTCTTCATAGTAGCGGGCAAAATCGGGAATTGCGATTTCCATCTCAACGGTCTTGGTCTCGCCGGGCTGGAGCTCGATCTTTTCGAAGCCACGGAGCTGGCGGATGGGACGATTGAGTTCTGCAGGTGCCTCGGGCTGGGCAACATAGAGCTGGGTAACATCCTTACCTGCAACATCGCCGGTGTTCTTGACATTGAAGGAGACCTTGATGGTGTCGTTGGCATCGTATGCGGTCTTGTCGATCTTCAGGTTGGAGTATTCGAAGGTGGTGTAGCTCAGGCCATAGCCGAAGACATAGCTGGGAGCCACAGCGCCGTTGTAGTACATATAGGTACGGCCGGAGTCGCCGTTGGTATTGTACATATTATAGTTTCTGATGCCGGGGATATCGGAGTCGTTCTGATGCCAGGTAGAGGTCAGGTGGCCGGAGGGGTTGACAGCGCCGGTGATGATCTTACCGAAGCCTACGCCCTTGCGGATGCCGCCGAAGCTGGACCACAGGATGGCCTTGACATCATTCTCGAACGTGGTGACCTGCATGGGGCCGCAGGTTTCCATGATGGCGATGGTGTTCTCATTCAGCTTGCCAACATTGGAGATGAGCTGTGCCTGGTTGTTGGGAAGCACGATGGTGGAGCGGTCTCTGCCTTCTGCGGAGTAGCTGCTGCCGGTACCGGTGACGACGATGGCCACATCAGCGGCGGCGATGGCAGCTTCGTTGGTGGCGGACAGGGTGTTGGAAGTGACATAGGTGAAGGTGACATCGGGGTTCACGGCCTGGATGGCTTCACGGATGCCGCGCTGGATGTTGATTCTGTGGACATCGTCCTGGGCATGACGCTGCTCGGAGGAGTACAGGCCCAGATACATATCGGTCTGCCATGCGCCAACGATGGCAACGGTATATTCGCCGGTGGCGGGGATGTCGAGAGGCAGGAGGTCATCGTTCTTCAGCATGACGACGCCTTCTTCTACCTGCTGGTCAACCACAGCCAGACGCTCGGGCGTGTAGTTGTTGATGCCGCGGGCGGCCTGATCAGCCTTACGGGCAAGGGCTTCGTTGGTGTACTTCAGATCTTCGTCGAATTCGCCGGTGGAGATACGGGCGGTCATCAGACGATGGGCCGCGATATCAATGGTGTTTTCGGTGAAGGTGCCCTTGTCGGTCTGGACGCCGGCTTCTACCATCTGCTCGGAGAGCTGGTTGTAGTCGCCAACATTGGCGGTGATGCCGGAGTTGCATTCCAGATCTTCGCCGTGGGCCAGTGCGCCTGCCATCTGCTCCACCGCGGTCAGCTTCACGCCGGTACGGGGGTTGGTGTAGTTCAGGTTGGCAATGGTCTTGGCGGAGTCGCAGTCGGAGGTGATGTAGCCGCTGAAGCCATAGGTCTGGCGCAGCAGGGTATCCATCAGATAGGAGCTGTAGGAGCTGGGCTCACCGTTCAGGGAGCTGTATGCGGTCATGACGGAGCGCACATCGGAAGCCTGAATGACTTCGCGGTAGGGTGCGCAGTAGTATTCACGCAGAGCGCGCAGGTCGGTGGTAGCACCGCCGTTGGTACGGATGGCCTCGGTGTTGTTGGCCACATAGTGCTTGATGGTGGTGAGGGTCTTGTAGTAGCCGTCGGGGTCGATCATGCTGCCGTCCTGATTCTTACCTTCCATACCCAGAACGAACTGAGTGCCCATGGTGGAGACCAGCAGGGGGTCTTCGGAGTAGGACTCTTCGTTACGGCCCCAGCGGGGGTCACGCTGCATGTTGACCGTGGGGGAGTAGAAGTTCAGGTTGATGGCGTTGCCAAGGGAGTTGGTGATGGTACGCTCACGGATCTCATCGGAGATCATGGTGGCACCAATATAGTAGAGCTCGGGGTTCCAGGTGGAGCCCATGGTCAGGCTCTGTGCATAGCTGACATTGTCCTTGGTGCCTTCGGACTGGGGATTCATGTTGTCGCGGAGGTAGCCGTGCAGAGCTTCACTCCACCAGCTGTAGCGGGCGATGCTCTTGGTGGCGGGAACATTCAGCGCGCCGCCGCCCAGATCGGCAGCAGCAATGGCGGGAGAGCCTTCCACGAGCTGAGAGCCCTTCTGCTTCAGGGTCATACGGGCAACCAGGTCAGCGCCGCGTTCCGCGAAGGTGTACTCGGGGTTCTCATAGATGGGGATGTCGGTATTGATGATGGGCTTTTCGGGTTCTTCGGGAACCACGGGAGCCTCACCGGCTTCGCCCACGACATACAGCTCAATGGGATAGCTGGCGCTCTGCCAGTTGTCCTGAGAAACGCCGGGAGCGTCGAAGCCTGCCTCTGCACCCCGGGCAAAGAAGACATAGTCGGAGCTGCTGGTGCTGAACAGGAACAGGGACATCACGCCGCCAACTTCCTCAACGGACCAGTATGCGTAATGGGGCTTGGAAGATACGTTGGATGCGTCATAGGTCTCGGTGTTCAGGGGAGCAACGCCTGCGCCGCCGGAAGAGCCGCGGGACAGGAACTTGCTGTCACCATTGGTGATAAAGTAGCCGGTGTAGGGATGGTCTGCCTGGGTGGTGGTACCTTCGGCAAAGTCCCAGATCATGTCGGCCGTGACTTCAGAGGTGATCTTGCCGTCTTCTACGGTGACAGCGGCAGATGCCAGAGAAGTGCCGCCATTTGCTGTGGAAACAGCTGCGGATGCGTTTTTCAGGGCATAGCCATTGGAGACGATGACATACTGCTTGCCGACTTCCACTTCGGTGGCAAGGGTGTATGCCTTGGCATCAGCCTCATCTGCAGCAAGGATGGTGGTGGGGAGCATACCCAGAACCATAACAATGCAAAGCAGCAGCGCAATGCCTCTTGAGAATTTTTTCATAATGATCCTCCTTTTTCGTTTGATGGTTATTTGGTCGCGGTTTGTTTTGCTCAGCGCCGCAGCGCACGGAATTACAACACTTCCCTTCCTGAAAATTTTCCGCCCGGCCGAACCTTTTCCATCCGGCAGGCAAGCCATGTTTCCCCTTTTCAATCTCGCATCAATCCTCTGCGAGGTTATTCGGTATGTTCTCACATTGTGCAAGGGAACACAAAATCAATTATACTATATAAAATATATTAGGTATTTTCAATAATCTACTTTGATATATTGCAATCTTTGGACATTGCGTACAATTTTTTCGCCATCAATTTGTTAATTATTCAGGGTAAGGCTTCGGCAGCAGAACGCACTGTAGGGGACGATGCCCACATCGTCCTGAAGGCAGCCGCGGCGCAATCAGTGGACGGTTCTCTGATCGGCAAGCCGATCGGAGAACCGTCCACTGATTGACTTATTTGATGATGGAATGGGAAAGAGGCTCCGGGCCGCCCGGTTCGGGCGCATTATTCGTAATCTACCACACTGACCCAGGACAGGAGGAAGTCCCGCTCCGCTTCGTTGCCCTTGACGGACTGGGAGGCGGCTACGATGGGCATCCACTTCTGCACATACTGCTTGGCGGTGTCGCTCTTTTTGCAGAACAGGTCGAGATACTGCTTGCCGCCGGAGAAGTCGCCGCTGAGGCAGAACAGCAGATAGGTTCTGGCGGCGTCCGCGGAGGCATTGCCCTGGGTGGCGTGGGACCAATCCAGGATATAGGCATCTCCGGCATCCGTGAGGATGATGTTGGAGGGGTTAAAATCGCCGTGGCAGAGCTTCTTGTGCTTGGGCATCCCCTCAAGGCGGGTGTGCAGGTCGTAGCGGGTGGTGGCATCCAATTTGGTCTGGCTGATCTTGCGGTTCATCTTATCCTTCAGCTTGTTAAGCATGGGGCAGGTCTTGCCGTGCATGGCAAGCTGCAGATCCACCAAAAGCTCCAGATACTCCGCCTTCTTCCGGGGATTCTCTTCCATGAGCTGGGCAAGGGTCTTGCCCTCGATGAATTCGGAAACGATGGCCCATTTGCCCTCCACCATGGTGACTTCCAGCACCTTGGGGATGTTCAGGCCGGTTTCCTCCACCCGTGCCTGATTCAGGGCCTCGTTCAGCACATCGGCCTTGGAGTAATCGGCATCAAACAGCTTGATGCAGCGCTCGCCGTCCCGGTAAATGGTCTTGTTCTTTCTGACTGCAATCACTTGATCTAATTTCATGGTTCTACCTCCCTTATCAGTGGGTTCCATAGTAGGCATTGAGGTACATCTGACGGATCTCGCGCATCAGGGGGTACCGGGGATTGGCGCCGGTGCACTGGTCATCAAAGGCCAGCTCCACCATCTCGTCCAGAGTCGCAAGGAAGTCGGCCTCGGCAATGCCGTAATCCCGGATGGTGGCGCGGATTCCAACTTTTTCCTTCAGCTCGTTGATGGCGCGGATCAGATTTTCCAGCTTTTCTTCGTCATTGGCACCGCCCAGACCCAGAGCGTCCGCGATCTCGCCATAGCGGGCAAGGGTATGGGGATGATCGTACTGGGAGAAGGTGCCCATCTTCACCGGCGCTTCGGCGGCATTGAAGCGGAGAACCTCTTCGATCATCAGGGCGTTGGCAACGCCGTGGGGCAGGTGATGGAAGGCGCCCAGCTTATGGGCCATGGAGTGGCATACGCCCAAGAAGGCATTGGCGAAGGCCATGCCCGCCATGGTGGCGGCATTTGCCATCTTCTCTCTGGCCTCCACATCGGTCTGACCGTTTTCATAGGCCCGGGGTAGGTACTTGAAGATGTTCTTCAATGCCTGCAGGGCAAGGCCGTCGGTGTAATCCGTGGCCAGCATGGCGGCATAGGCTTCCACCGCGTGGGTGACGGCATCGATGCCGGAGGCGGCGGTGAGGCCCTTGGGCGCGGACATATGGAAGTCTGTGTCGATGATGGCCATGTTGGGCAGCAGCTCATAGTCTGCCAGAGGGTACTTGACGCCGGTGGCGTCATCGGTGATGACAGCGAAGGGGGTCACCTCGGAGCCGGTGCCGGCGGAGGTGGGGATGGCGATGAAATAGGCCTTTTCGCCCAGCTTGGGGAAGTCGTAAACACGCTTGCGGATGTCGATGAAGCGCATGGCCATGTCCATGAAGTCTGCCTCGGGATGCTCGTACAGCACCCACATGATCTTGGCCGCGTCCATGGCGGAGCCGCCGCCCAGAGCGATGATGGTGTCGGGCTTGAAGGCTGCCATCTGGGCCGCGCCTTCCTTGGCATTTTTCAGAGTGGGGTCAGGCTGCACATCGAAGAAGGTGGCGTGGGCAATGCCCATTTCATCCAGCTTGTCGGTGACAGGCTTGGTGTAGCCGTTTTCATACAGGAAGGTGTCGGTGACGATGAAGGCCCGCTTTTTGCCCATCACGGTCTTCAGCTCGTCCAGTGCCACGGGCAGGCAGCCCTTCTTGATGTAGATCTTTTCCGGAGCGCGGAACCAGAGCATATTTTCCCTTCTTTCTGCAACGGTTTTGATGTTCAGAAGATGCTTGACCCCAACATTGTCGGAGGTGGAGTTGCCGCCCCAGGAGCCGCAGCCAAGGGTCAGGGAGGGGGCCAGCTTGAAGTTGTAAAGGTCACCGATGCCGCCGTGGGAGGAGGGGGTATTTACAAGGATGCGGCAGGTCTTCATGCGCTCGGCAAACTGATGGAGCTTTTCCGTCTCGGTGATCTCGTTGAGGTAGATGGAGGAGGTGTGGCCGTAGCCGCCGTCGGCGATCAAATGCTCGGCTTTGGCAAGGGCATCTTCAAAGCTCACAGCCTTGTACATGGCAAGGACAGGGGAGAGCTTTTCATGGGCGAATTCCTCGCTCAGCTCGACACTTTCCACCTCGCCGATGAGGATCTTGGTGCCTGCGGGAGCGGTAACGCCGGAAAGGGCGGCGATCTTTTCTGCCGTCTGGCCCACGATGCGGGCATTCAGGGCACCGTTGATGATGATGGTGCGGCGAACCTTGTCGGTTTCCTCCGGGGAGAGGAAATAGCAGCCGCGGGCAGCGAATTCTGCCTTCACCGCCTCGTAAACCGGCTCCAGTACGATGACGGACTGCTCAGAGGCGCAGATCATGCCGTTGTCAAAGGTCTTGGAATGGATGATGGAGTTCACCGCCAGCAGAATGTTGGCGGATTCGTCGATGATGGCGGGGGTATTGCCCGCGCCAACACCAAGGGCAGGCTTGCCGCTGGAATAGGCGGCCTTCACCATGCCGGGACCGCCGGTGGCCAGGATGATGTCCGCTTCCTTCATGACGGTGTTGGTCATGTCGAGGCTGGGAACATCGATCCAGTCGATGATGCCCTCGGGAGCGCCCGCTGCCACCGCTGCTTCCAGAACAATTCTCGCCGCTTCAATGGTGCTGCGCTTTGCTCTGGGGTGAGGGGAGATGACGATGGCGTTCCGGGTCTTCAATGCCAGCAGGCACTTGAAGATGGCGGTGGAGGTGGGATTGGTGGTGGGGATCACCGCCGCGATCACACCGATGGGTTCCGCGATCTTTTTGATGCCGTAGGCCTTGTCTTCTTCGATGACGCCGCAGGTCTTGGTGTCCTTATAGGCGTTGTAAATATATTCCGCGGCATAGTGGTTCTTGATGACCTTGTCCTCCACCACGCCCATGCCGGTCTCTTCCACCGCCATTTTTGCAAGGGGGATTCTCGCCTTGTTCGCCGCGGTGGCGGCAGCCAGGAAGATCTTGTCCACCTGCTCCTGAGAGAACTCAGCAAAGATGGTCTGGGCCTGCCGCATATCCGCAATTGCCTTGCGCAGCTTTTCCACACTGTCAATGACTGCATAATTCTTGGTTTCCATATGTGTCCTCCTGTTCCGATCCCGGGAATACCTCCGTGGGATCTTCTGATATCCTATTCAAATCGGTGCGCCGGCAGAAGCTCTGCGCGCCGGATGGAACGCTTTGTTCAGCGGCCGTCTCTCTGACCGCATCCTGATTATATCACCGATTCCTCCGAATTGGAATTCTTAAAATCGATTATCGGTGTTATCGAAATCGATAAGGTTATACCGATATAAACCCTGCAGGGGTCGGGTCACAGATTTTTCTCTTTGGATTCCTCCAGCTTTTGAATAAAGCGGCGGTCCAGATCGGTAAGGCGGTAATCCCTGCGGCAGATGAGAAGGTCCATGTAGACCTTCTGATTGTCCACACATTTTTTCTGCACCAGACCGTAGCGGCGGCGCAGTTCCTCCGGAACCGGAGAGACCCACATAAAGGTCCCGGGATTTTTGGACAGCAGCTCAAACTGGCTTGCCCGCTCAAAGATGAAGATGCGGCGGTCGATGTTGTCCGGCAGCTCCTCCTTCACCACCCTGGAAAGGGGCAGCGAGGGCACATAGGGATCGGCGTGGGCAATCTCTATGTATGCTGTAAGATCGTCGAAGGTGATCTTCTCTTTTTTTGCCAGGGGGTTTTGCGCACTCATAATGAGGGAATATGTGAACTCCGTCACCATCTCACAGCGCAGACCCTTTTCCTCCAGCATCGCCTTGAAATACCGGTCATAGTTTTCGGCATAGCGGATGATGCCTAAGGCATAGTCGTGATCCAGAAGATTCCGGATGGTACGCTGGGAATTGGTCTCCTTATAGAAGATCTCTGCGGGAGCATTGCTCAGGGTCTTGGAAAATTCCGTAAAAGCCTCGGAGATATAGCAGGCCCGGGGAACGGAGATGGAAAATTTCTGCTTCTGGCAGGTCCGCTCCCGGTAATGCTTTTCCACCTGATCGATCTGGCTCAGAATGCCCTTCGCCAGATAGATGAATTCCTCCCCCGCAGGAGTCAGCACCATGCCTTTTTTGGTGCGGTCAAAGATGGTAATGCCCAGATCCGCCTCCAGTTCCCGAATGGAGCGGCTGATGTTGGGAGGCGCGATGAGCAGTACCTCAGAAGCCCGGCTCAAAGAGCCGGTCTTCGCCACCACCACCGCGTGTTTCATGTGCAGAAGATTCATAGTCACAGCCTCTTTCTTATGACCTTGGGGAAAGCTTTGGTGCGCCCCAAATGGGGCGCACCGTTGGTTTTGCTATGTAGAATGACGAAAAAATCAATCCTTTGCTGCAACCGCTCTGTCGAACAGGGCTTCCACCTCAGCAGAGGGAGCCTTGGTGCACTTGGAGACGACGACCGCAGCGATCAGGCCCATGATGAAGCCGGGGATGATCTCGTAGATGCCGAGAGAGCCAAGGAAGGCCAGCCAGCAAATGTCCACGATGGCACCGGTGAGGATGCCTGCCACAGCGCCGCCGAAGGTCAGGCGCTTCCAGAACAGGGACAGCATGATGGTGGGGCCGAAGGCGGCGCCGAAGACGCCCCATGCATTTTCAACAAGGCCCATGATGGTGCCGCTGTTGGGGTTGGAGGCGATGAGAACGGCGATGACAGCGATGATCAGAACCACGAAGCGGCCTGCCCACAGCATTTCCTTATCGGAAGCCTTGTTCTTGCGGAACACGGGCTTATAAACATCGCTGGCGAAGGCGCTGGCGCTGGCCAGAAGCTGAGAGTCAGCAGTGCTCATGGCAGCAGCCAGGATTGCGGACAGGAGAATGCCGCTGATGATGGCGGGGAACATCTTGCGGACCATGGTGATGAATACCACGGAGCTGTCTGCGATCTCGCCCAGCAGCAGATGGCCGATGCAGCCGGAGGCCACGGAGAACACGAGGATCAGGACAGTCCAGATGATGCCGATCTTGGCGCTCTTCTTCAGATCCTTGTCGGAACGCAGGGACATGAAGCGGATGATGATGTGGGGCATGCCGAAGTAGCCAAGGCCCCAGCCGAGACCGGAGATGACATCCTTCCAGTTGGCGAACAGGTTCCAGTAGCCTTCGGGCAGGGCTTCCACGGTGGCAGCGCCCTGACCGGACTGGATGAGGGTCAGCGCGAAGATGGGAGCGATCAGCAGAGCGCCCAGCATCAGCAGGCCCTGGAAGAAGTCGGTCCAGCAAACAGCGCTGAAGCCGCCAAGGAAGGTGTAGCTGATGATGATAACGGCTGCCAGATACATGGCAATGGTGGGATCAATGCCGATGACGGTATTGAACAAAGTGCCGCAGGCCTTGATGGAGGAGGCGGCATAGACGGTGTAGGCCACGAGGAAGATCACCGCGCAGATGATCTGCAGGGCCTTGCTCTTGGAAAGGAAGCGGTTGGTGAGGTACTGGGGGATGGTGATGGAGTCACCGGCTTCGATGGAGAAGCGGCGCAGGCGGGGTGCCTGAACCAGCCAGCTCACGGTGTAGCCGATGCCGAGGCCGATGGCGATCCATGCCTGGCCGATGCCGGCGGCATAGATGGAAGCGGGCAGGCCCATCAGGACCCATGCGCTCATATCCGAAGCGCCTGCGGACAGTGCGGAGACCCAGGGGCCCATCTGACGGCCGCCAAGGAAGTAGGTCTTCTCGCCGCCGCCCTTGGACTTCAGAAAGAAGACCACACCAATACCCAGCATAAATACCAGGTATACGATAAATACGATCAGTTCAATATTCATTTTCTTTTCCTCCCGGCACATTCGTGCCAATCGTAATGCATGGAGTATAGCACAGAACAAACCAGAATGCAAGGCAGAACGGAGTATAGAATAAATTCTATACTCCGTTTCTTGAATATTGCATTTTCCCTTTAATTTCAATGGTTTTTAACTGTACGATTATATGTAATGCTAAGGATCCAAAAATAAAAAAGAAAAAACACAGGGGACGGTTCTATGTGTGCTGCCAGAGCACACATAGAACCGTCCCCTGTGTCCTCATGCCCGATAACTCTCCAAAAACAGGGGTGTGACCTTGTCTGAATAAGCAACCAGAGAGTATTCACCGCCGGACAGGCACCAGTCGTACATCAGCGCCCGCTCCCACAGGGCATAGGCCTTGAGGATGTCCCCGGCGCTGCGGTCACAGCGGAGCTGCCCTGCCTTCTGCCCCTCGGTGATGATGCGGCGCAGCAGCTTAAAGTAGGTGCGGCTGCGGTCCAAGAGGTGCTTTTCCCCCTTGGCCAAAAGCTGGGTGGACAGCAGGCGGGAGAGAAGGTCCATGGAAACACCGCTGTCGATCATGGCGAACAGCTCGTGGTTGAGATAGATGAGCTTCTCCATGGCGTCCATTTCCGGGTCCATGGTCTGCTGCAACTCCTCATATTTTTCGTCGAACACATTGGCGAGGGTGCCGAGAAGGGCATTTTTGCCCTCAAAATAGTGGTAGAAGGAGCCTTTGGAGGTCTCGGATTCGTAGACAATGTCCTCCACGGTGGTGGCCTCATAGCCCTGCTCGTAAAACAGCTTCCAAGCCGCGGAAATAATGCGGCCTTTTGTATTTCTGGTGTTCTTTCTCGGCATATTTCCCCCACCTTCGCCATTTTTTAATTATTATATTGTACAAAATAGAATGTGTCAAGAAGAACATGGACACAGGGGACGGTTCTATGTGTTCCCCGGGAACACATAGAACCGTCCCCTGTGTCCAAAACAAATGTTTGCGTTTTTCTTCCCTTTATGCTATACTATATAAAATCAAGGAGGGATCGCCATGGCAAGAACCAGCACAAAGCAGCAGGAGATCCTGCAGTATCTCACGGATTTCACCGCCCGGCACGGCTATGCCCCGTCCATTCGGGAGATTTGTCAGGCGGTGGGCCTGCGCTCTACCGCGTCAGTGCATTACCACATGACAGAGCTGGCCCGTCAGGGCCGCATCGAGTGGGACCCGGGCAAGAAGCGGGCGGTCAGTCTGAATATCCCCCGCAGCAGCGGCATCCCCATTTTAGGCGTGGTCACCGCCGGTCAGCCCATTCTGGCCCAGGAAAATATTGAAGGCTTCCTTCCCTGGGAAGGGGGCGAGGGCCTGTTTGCCCTGCGGGTGCGGGGCGATTCCATGGTGAATGCGGGCATCCTCTCGGGGGATACCGTGGTGGTGCGTCCCCAGTCCACCGCCGACCATGGCGACATCGTGGTGGCCCTTTTGGGGGACGAAGCCACCGTCAAGCGCCTGAACCTGAAAGACGGCGTCTGGCTCATGCCGGAAAATCCCGATTATTCCCCCATCGACGGCAAAGAAGCCGCCATCCTCGGCCTCGTCCGGGCGGTGGTGCGGGAATATTAGAGAACACAGGGGACGGTTCTATGTGTTGGCATAGGGCTGCCTTCGTACTATATTTAAATAGGTGATGCAATATGCCAAGAAAGGCAAGAGTAAAAAGCGAAAGCGGAATTTATCATGTGATGCTCAGAGGAATCAATCAGCAGCAGATCTTTGAAGATTCAGAAGACTATGATAAGTTTCTGCAAACTCTGAAAGAATGCAAGGAAATATGTGGGTATAAGCTATACGCATATTGCCTCATGGGGAACCATATTCATCTGCTCATGAGAGAAGGGCACGAGCCTTTGGAGCAGGTATTCAAACGGATCTGCGGGAGGTTTGTATACTGGTACAACACAAAATACCAGAGAGCCGGACATCTGTTTCAGGATCGGTTTAAAAGTGAGCCGGTAGATAGCGAACAATACTTTTTCACAGTGTTACGGTATATTCATCAGAATCCTACCAAAGCGGGACTGTGTAAACGGGTTGACGAGTATGCATACAGCAGTTATTTGGAGTACATCGACCAAGGCGATCTTGTCGACACTGATTATATCTTGCAGCAAGCAACACTTGATGAATTCATAGGATTACACAGCGAAAATGCAGACGCATCCTGTTTGGACATTTCTGATAAAGTGATTCGGCGCGTAACAGATGAGCAGGCAAAGGCGCTGATCAAAAAAATCTCGAAATGTGAGAATGTATCGGATTTTCAGAGCTTAGATCTGAACAGCAGGAATAAATATCTGCATAAGCTGAAAGAAGAAGGCGTTTCAATCAGACAGCTTAGCAGACTAACGGGAATTGGTTTTAATGTAGTAAAGAAATACTAACAGGACACAGGGGACGGTTCTGTGTGTGCCGGGGCACACATAGAACCGTCCCCTGTGTCCTGTTCTCGATCATCCCCCAAGCACATAATGGGCGATCACAAGGGCGCCCACACCGGGCAGGCCCAATGTGCCGACAATGGCGCAGGTGAGTACATTCAGCTCAAACAGCATCCCTGTGATGGGATGCAGCAGATTCAGAACGATCAGGCTGCCAAAGCCGCACAGGGCATTGCACAGCACCTTCCATCCAAGGCGCACCGGCAGGGTGATAATGAACAGCATCAGGGCCAGCAGCCCAAAAAGCAGCAGCATTTGCAGCATAGGATCTCCCCCTTTGAGGGGAGCATATGCCCCAGCGGGAAAAAAAGAACCATGGAAGCATCGCACGCCCCTACATTCTCAGAAGGAGCCTTCCGGTGATAATGTAGGGGCGATCATCGATCGCCCGGCAGGAAATGTTGCGTTTTTGCAGAAACTACCGGCGAATTCGCAATAATTTCCGTGCGGTTTTCACGCTCTCCCTTTGGGAGAGCCGGCAGCGAAGCTGACTGAGAGGGTACCCGCCGGCGACAAGCGGCAGCGCGCAAAAGAGGCAAGCCTGCGTCCCCTCTCCGCCGCCGTTGGCGGCACCTCTCCCAAAGGGAGAGGGTGTTGGCGGCTGCGTTAAAACGAACTGCCGGCGAATTCGCAAGCTTTTGCGGGCTTACAATGGCAAAAAAGCCGGGGATGGCATTGCCATCCCCGGTGAGGGTATTACTTCTTGAGCAGATCGCGGATCTCGGTGAGGAGCTTTTCCTCGTTGGAGGGTTCGGGAGGAGCGGCGGGTGCTTCTTCTTCCTGCTTCTTGCCCATCTCACGCAGGCGGTTCATGGCCTTGACCATCAGGAATACCACGAAGGCCATGATGACGAAATTGATGATGGCGCTGACGAAGTCACCGAACAGCAGCTCGTTGGCCACGGTCTCGCCTTCCACCACCTTGGTGCCCAGGGTGATCTTCCATGCGGAGAAATTCACGCCGCCGGTGAACACGGAAATGATGGGCATGATGACATTTGCGGTGAGGGAATCCACTAAGGTCTTGAATGCGCCGCCGATGATGACGCCGACGGCCATGTCGAACATATTACCCTTGACGGCAAATTCCTTGAATTCCTTCAGGAAACCGCCTTTTTTCTCTTTAGCCATGGGACATTCTCCTTTTCTTTATTTCTCAATAATTTCCAGACCGCCAAGATACTTGCGCAGGACTTCGGGCACCACCACGGAGCCGTCGGCACGCTGGTTCTGCTCCACCATGGCCGGGAAGATGCGGGAGGTGGCGAGGCCGGAGCCGTTCAGGGTGTGGACGAACTCGGGCTTGCCGGTGGCTTCACGGCGGAAGCGGATGTTGCCGCGGCGGGCCTGATAATCCCGGGCGTTGGACACGGAGGAAACTTCCTTATAACCGTTCATGGACGGGATCTGGATCTCAATGTCATAGGTGCGGGCCATGGAGGCGGAGCAGTCGCCTGCTGCCAGCTTCACGGTGCGGAAGTGGAAGCCAAGGCCCTTCACCAGGTTCTCTGCCTTGATGACCAGCTCTTCAAAGGCTTCGTCGGACTTTTCGGGCAGGGTGTACTGGAACATCTCGATCTTGTTGAACTGATGGCCGCGCACCATGCCGCGCTCGTCGGCACGGTGGGAACCGGCCTCACGGCGGAAGCAGGGAGTATAGGCAAAGAGCTTATGGGGCAGATCGCTTTCCTTCATGATCTCGTCACGATGCAGGGAGGCCAGAGCGGTCTCTGCGGTGGGGAGCATGAAGTGCATACGCTCGTCAGTGGCGTTTTCGATCTTATAAACTTCGTCGGCAAACTTGGGGAACTGGCCGGCAGTCTCGCCGCAGCGGTACTCCAGCATATGGGGCAGCATGACCATCTCATAGCCGTCCGCCAGATGGCAGTCCATGAAATAGTTCAGCAGGGCCCATTCCAGACGGGCACCCATGCCGCGATAGATCCAGAAGCCGGAGCCTGCCAGATTGGCGCCCCGCTCATAGTCGATGAGACCCAGATTGGTGCAAAGGTCCACATGGTGCTGGGGAGCGAAATCAAATACATGAGGCTCGCCATGGTAACGAAGGGCCACATTGTTTTCCTTGCCGCCGGGCAGCAGGTCTTCGTCGGGCAGGTTGGGCAGGCTCAGCATATTGACCCGGTATTCTGCCTCAATGTCGCTCAGGCGGGCATCGTTTTCCGCGATCTCAGCCTTGAGTTCGCCCATGCGCTTGAAGATGGGGGCAACATCCTCACCGGCCTTCTTCAGGCGGGGAATGTCACGGGAAACACGGTTCTGCTCTGCTTTTTTCGCCTCGGTGGAAGCGATCAGGCTGCGGCGCTCCGCGTCCAGCTCTAAAATGCGGTCTACGAGGGCGTCACAATCCACTTCCTTGGCATGGAAGCCGGCCTTGACGGCCTCGGGATTTTCCTTGATGCGTTTGATGTCAATCATATTTGGTCACCTCATGTTGAATTAGGTTTATTTTTCTTCATTCATTGCCGATCAGGGCATTATATTGCTGCAAAAGATTGTCGCATTCCTTCTGGGCATCCTGAGAAAGATTTCCCTTGATGGGCTCCAGCTCATCGAGGATCCTTTTCAGGGCCTCGGGGTTTTCTTCTTCCAGGGCCTGTGCCATCAGGGTGTAGGCCTTGCGGGTCTGGGCGGCACCTTCCTCCCGGCCCTTAATAACGCCTTCCTGATAGGAAGCCTTCTTTTCCGCCTCCACGCTCTCCTGATATTCTAATACCGCAATGGTGGCATTGTCCAGTTCCTCATGCAGCTGCTCGATCTCCTGGGTCAGTTCCCAGTTGGTATCCTGAAGCTGGGCGGCATTCTGCAGCGCACTGGAAGAAGTGGCGCTGAGCTGATCGATGGTAGATTGGGAGTTGCTGGCCTGAATCAGATAGGACAGCAGCACCAGAGCGAAGGCCACAGCGAACATGATGGCCAAATACCGAATCAGAGCGTTGCGCTTCTGCTCACTTACCGGTGCCTCCTGGGGCTTCTTTTCTTCGCTCATTTGGCTCCTCCTATTCCCTGCAGGGCATCCAAAAGCCGCTGCAGATCTTCCTGATCGTAATATTCCAGCTCGATGCGGCCCTTTTTGCGGCCGTGGACGATCTTTGCGCCTCTGCCCAGCCGTTTGGACAGGTCGCGGGCACATTCGGCGTAATAATCCACGGTGGGAAGCACCTGCGGGGGTTCTTCTTTGGGCGTCTGCATTAGTTTTTTGCACAAAGCCTCCGTCTGACGGACGGAAAGCCGCAGGGCCTGCACCTTCTGGGCGGCGGTCTGCTGGAGCTTCGCCGTGGGCAGGACCACCATCGCTCTGGCGTGACCCGCGCTCAGGCTGCCATCCTCGATCAGTGCCAGCACTTCGGGACAAAGCTGCAATAATCTCATGCTGTTGGCCACGGCGGAACGGGATTTGCCCACCCGCTGGGCGGCCTTTTCCTGACTCAGGCCGTATTCCTCCATCAGCACCCGATAGCCCCGGGCCTCTTCCAACGGGTTCAGGTCCTCCCGCTGCAGATTTTCGATCAGGGCCAGCTCCATCACCTTGCGGTCGTCCGCTTCGATCACCAGCACCGGCACCTCATGCAGACCCGCCATTCTGGCTGCCCGCCAGCGGCGCTCACCGGCGATGATCTGATAGTAGCCGCCGGGCAGCTCCCGCACCGTGAGAGGCTGCAGAATGCCGTGGGCGGTGATGGAATCCGCCAAAGCCTGCAGGGCATCTTCATCGAAGCTGTGACGCGGCTGATCCGGATTCGGCTCTACCTTATAAATGGAGATCTGCTGCACCCGCCCCGCGCTGTTTTCCTGCGGGGCATCAAAGTCGCCAAGCAGCGCTCCAAGACCTTTTCCAAGTCCTTTTGCCATCTTATGGCCTCCTGTCTAAAATTTCCCGCACCAGCTGGGTGTAAGCCTTTGCGCCCCGGCTGTGACGGTCATAGGCGTTCACAGGGATGCCGTGGCTGGGGGCCTCGGCAAGACGCACATTACGGGGAATGACATTGGCAAATACCTTGCCGGGGAAATGGCGGCGCACCTCCTGCGCCACCTGCTGAGAGAAGTTCGTCCGTCCGTCGTACATGGTGAGCAGCACGCCGAAGATATGAAGCTTCGGATTCAGACGGGCCTTCACCGCCCGCAGGGTGCCCATCAGGTCGGAAAGACCCTCCAGTGCGAAGTATTCACACTGCACCGGTACCAAAATGCTGTCGGCGGCGCAAAGGCCGTTCAGCGTCAGCAGCTCCAAAGAGGGCGGGCAGTCGATGAATATGTAGTCGTATTGCTCGCAAAGGGGCATCAAGGCCCGCCGAAGGACAAATTCCCGATCCTCCATGGCGGCGAGCTCCACCCCTGCCCCAGCCAAAGCGCCGGTGGAGGGCAGCACATCGCCGAAGGAGGTCTTCACGATGGCCTCCTGCGCGCTGCGCTCGCCGGTGAGTACATGGTAGATGCTGGCCTTTAACCGGCGCTTTTCCACGCCGAGGCCGGAGGTGGCGTTGGCTTGAGGATCAAAATCACACAAAAGCACCTTGCTGCCTGCCTCATGCAGGCCCGCCGTCAGGTTCACCGCGGTGGTGGTTTTCCCCACGCCGCCCTTCTGATTCACAATGGCGATGATCTGTCCCATAACGCACCTCCTTCTTCACTCCGATTCATTATACCACATATTTTTCGCATTTCAATCCAATCTTGTGTTTTTTATGATTGTTTCATGTGAAACATTTTGACAGGGCAGGCAAATCCATTGTTTCACGTGAAACAATATCCGCGGATGTAGGGGACGGGTTTCCCATCCCGCAGGAACGGCTGCGCTTGAATGGAAGTTCCGGCGAAAACGCAGGCATTTTGGGACGGGAGACCCGTCTCCTACGATCAAAAATGCAGCCCTCCCGGGTTCGGGAGGGCTGCAATGCTGCTATGGCTCATGCTTTGCCTTCGAGGAAGGCGACATCTGCCGCGCAGAGGGGCTCGCGACTGGCGGCGATGTTCCGGCGCATTCTTTCGGCGGAGCCGGTGGCGCAGACGGCGAAGAAGTTCATTTCTGTGGCGAAAATATAGCGCATATTGATCTCGGCTACAGTGCAGCCGTCTCTCTTGGCGAGGATTTCGGCTCTGGCGAGGCGGGCCATGTTGCTCTCGCAGAGGTAACCCTTCTGGGCGGGGGGATCTAATGCCAATTTTGCGCCTTCCATGTCCCCTGCCTTGAATTTTCCGCTGAAGAAGCCGCGGCTCAGGGTGGAGTAGGCGATGACGGGCATATTTTGGGCGGTATACCATGCGCGGTCGGCCTCATGGGAATCGCCTGCAGCGGTGACGCAGTTGCCGCCCCAGGGGTCACGCACCTGCTCAGCCAAGCTGTAATGGGGGCTGGATACGGAGAAGCCCTGTAAGCCGTGGGCAGCGGCATAGTCATTGGCTTCCCGGATGCGCTCCACCGTCCAGTTGGACACGCCGAAGCAGCGGATCCTGCCCGCGTCATAGGCACGGTTCAGGGTTTCCATGTATTCGGGGATGGAGGTATTGGGATCGTCCCGGTGCAGAAGGTACACATCGATGTGGTCGGTGCGAAGCTCCTTGAGGCTCTGGGCCAGCTCTTCCTCGATCACCTGACCATCCAGATGGACGATGCCGTTCTTCAGGTCGCCGCACTTGCTCAGCACGATCAGCTCGTCCCGATTGCCCCGCTTTTCCATCCAGTTGCCCAGCACCCGCTCGGCAAGACCATAGCCACGGGCGGTGTCGAAGGCATTGATGCCAAGGGCAAGCATCTCGTCCAGCATGGGGGAAGCATCCTCGCCCGCCAGCATGGGGGCATTGGCAGTGCCGAAGAAAATCCGTGATGCGGCAGGCCCGCCGCAGGGCAATACGCCATAGTTGGGAAGGTTATTCATGGTCGTTCCTCCTGTAGGTTTTATTCCGGAAGGGTGAAGGGGTAGGCGGGGGCTTCGGGGCAGGAGAGGAAGTCCCGCAGGCAGTCCACGATGAATTCGTGGTCAACGATATGGTAGAGGTTGGAGGCCAGAACCACGCCCGCGATGGCTTCCGAACCCTGAATTCTCACCGGGAAGCCGCCGCCGCACAGGGCATAGTCCTCCTCCGGCAGGGTATGCACCTGCAGGCTTTCGCCCTTGGCCTCCACGGTGAAGGTGGCACGAAGGGAGGAGCTTTCCATCAGGCTGACGGTATTGAACTTGCGGCGCATCCACCGCTCGTTCAGGGCATTGGTGCCCTCGGGCAGATGCTGGAAGACGATGCTGCCATTGGCCATGCGGATGGACACGGCGATCACGATGCCCTGCTCCTTCGCCCGCTGCACCATGGCGCAGCCCAAATTCCACGCAACATCGTGGTCAAATTTCGAAAAGCGCAAAAGCGCCTCCTGCTTCTCTAAAATGTCAAAATGATAGGACATGGTATTTCTCCTTTTATCAAAAATATAGGGAAATATTTCAATTTTGTCGGAAATTTGTTGATTTCGGAGCATTATACGGCGGGAGCAAGCCCCCGCCCTACAGTGATGTCAATCTGTCAATCTGGGGACGGTTCCTTGATTGACTTGTCAATCGAGGGACTGTCCCCTGATTGACTGTACAGTGTAATAACTAACTCCGGTTAACCGACTGATCTGTCTTGCGGATATTCCGCAATTTTTTAGCTTAAATAGATAAAAATCTCTTTGACCTTGGGGAAATTTCTGAAAATCTCCAACATTTCTGCAACCGGAAACATTCCGGATGATTTCTATAGCCTCCTCATCGGTCATGCGTGTGGATGCAGTTGCTGCCATGTCCAGACATTCTTCCGTCATAGCTTCTTTGCTGTAGGTCAAAATGGCTTCCCTTGAAATATACTGCGTAACATAATCCATATCTACAAGGTATTGACCACGCAGATATTCCTGATAGCTGCTGTAGGGATAATCCTCCAAGCATGTACACAACCCTGCTTTCAGTGGATTCTGATGAATATACCGTATCACGGTAAACAGATACCTTTGATTCTCTACCGCCTCGCATTTAAACCGATCCTGAAACAAATGGCCAACACGCTGATATTTTGCATTATACCAATAGACAAAGCGACTGCCTATGCGTTTGAAGATCTGTCCAAGCTCCTCATTACCTTCTTTGATCAGAAGATGAACATGATTCCCCATCAGACAATAAGCCAATAGCCTGAATCCGCTGAGTGCTTTGCACTCTTTCAGTACCTGCAGAAACTTCTGGTTATCCTGCGGTGTCAAAAAAATCTGCTGGCGATTGTTCCCTCTGAGCATTACATGATAAATGCCGCTTTCGCTGCGTACTCTGGCATTTCTTGACATTCTGAATACCTCGCTGTTTGTACTCTCATCCCACTCGTCAATCAGAGGACAGTCCCCGATCGGCGAGCCGATCAGGGAACCGTCCCCGTGATTGACTGCTTATACGGGGAACAGCAGATCGCAGTAGGTGGGGTAGGGCCAGAAGTCGCTGGCGGTGAGGGTTTCCAGCTGATCGGCCACGGCGCGGAGGGAGTTCATGCGCAGGAATACTTCATTATAATAATAGCGAAGGGTCTCCTCATCGGTCTTGGTGGGGGCCAGCTCCACCGCGCTCTTGAGGGCGGCGGATTCCTGCAGGAGCTGATCGTTCAGATGGGCCACGGAGGCAGCTAAGGCTTCTTCCACCCGGCAGCTGATGCCGGGGATGGCCTGCTTCTTGCTGATGATGGTATCGCACAGGCTGGCGGTGTACTGGGAGGCGGCATTCAGCAGCAGGTGCTGGGCCATGTCCACCATGGTCAGGGCCTCGATGCGGATGACATAGCAGTACTGCTCGATGAGAATTTCATGGCGGGCGATCATTTCGCTTTCCGTAAAGCTGCCGTGGCGGGTCATCAGCTCCACATTTTTCTTCATCAGATAGGTGGGGATGGCATCGGCGGCGGTGGGCAGGTTGGGAAGGCCGCGGCGCTGTGCCTCCTGCACCCATGCCTCATCGTAGCCGTTGCCGTTGAAGATGATGCGGCGATGGTCACGGAAGGTGGCGCGGATCAGCTCGTGGAGGTCCTCCTGGAAATTATTTCCATTTTCCAGAATGTCAGCAAACTGGGAAAGCTCCTCTGCCATGATGGTATTCAGCACCGTGTTGGCGCCGGAAATGGACTGGCTGGAGCCGAGCATACGGAATTCGAACTTATTGCCGGTAAAGGCCAGGGGGGAGGTACGGTTGCGGTCGGTGGTGTCCTGGGGGATATGGGGCAGGATGTCCACGCCGATGCGAAGCTGACGGCGCTTCATATCCACATAGTCTGTATCCGTACCGCCCACGACGGCATCGATCACCGCGTCCAGCTCGTCCCCAAGGAAGATGGAGATGATGGCGGGAGGTGCTTCCTGGGCGCCCAGACGGTGGTCATTGCCGGGGCAGGCCACGGTGGTGCGCAGCAGCTCGGCATATTCGTCCACACCCTTGATGAAGGCGGCGAGGAACAGCAGGAACTGGGCATTCTGGCTGGGGGTGCTGCCGGGGGCAAAGAGATTCTTGCCGGAATCCGTAGCCAGCGACCAGTTGTCATGCTTACCGGAGCCGTTGACCCCGGCGAAGGGCTTTTCGTGGAGCAGGCACACTAAATTGTGGCGGTCTGCCACCTTTTTCATGGTCTCCATGGCAAGCTGATTGTGGTCGCAGGCGATGTTCACATCGCAGTAGATGGGAGCCATCTCATGCTGAGAGGGCGCCACCTCGTTGTGCTTGGTCTTGGACAGGATGCCAAGGCGCCACAGTTCTTCGTCCAGCTCCTGCATGAAGGCGGAGACACGGGGATGGATGACGCCGAAGTAATGGTCATCCAGCTCCTGCCCCTTGGGGGGCTTGGCACCGAACAAGGTGCGTCCGCAAAGGCGCAGGTCTTCCCGGGCGAGGAAGAGCTTCTTGTCGATGAGGAAATATTCCTGCTCCGGGCCCACCTGGGTGGTGACCCGGCGGGTGGTGGTGTCGCCGAACAGCCGCAGGATGCGAACTGCCTGACGGCTCACCGCTTCCACGGAGCGCAGCAGCGGCGTTTTGTTGTCCAGAGACTGGCCGGAATAGGAGCAGAACACCGTGGGGATGCACAGGCTGCCGTCCTTCAGGAAGGCATAGCTTGTGGGGTCCCATGCGGTGTAGCCTCTGGCCTCAAAGGTGGCACGCAGGCCGCCGGAGGGGAAGGAGGAAGCATCCGGCTCGCCGCACACCAGTGCCTTGCCGGAAAAGTCCATGATGACCTTGCCGCTGCCCGCAGGGGTGATGAAGCTGTCGTGCTTTTCTGCGGTGTAGCCGGTCATGGGCTGGAACCAGTGGGTGTAGTGGGTAGCACCCCGCTCCAGGGCCCAGTTCTTCATGCCCTCAGCAATGTCGTTTGCCACCTCAAGGGTCAGGGGTTTGCCGTTTTTCAGGCAATCCCGCCAGGCCTGCATCGCCTCAAAAGGCACATACTGGGCCATGGTCTCTTCATTAAATACATTGCTGCCAAATAAGGCAGGGATTCTTTCTTTGTTCATTTTGGTCTCCTTCTCTTCTTGCCATTGCCCGGGCAACGGCATACGGGATTTGCCAAAGGCAAATCGGTGATATATCAAGCTCTGCACCGCAAAGCATATAGACATCTGCATAGATGGACGTAGGGGACGGGTTTCCCGTCCCGCAGGAACTCAAAAATTTGGAGCCTGTTATTCTGTGATTTCCGGGGGCTTGTTCCGTCAATCAGGGGACAGTCCCCCGATCGGCAAGCCGATCACGGAACCGTCCCCGCGATTGACAATCGGCTGCCTTTGGGACGGGAGACCCGTCCCCTACGGTGAGATTTATAGCTGCGAAAACACCTTCCCCAGACTGTCGTGGATGCACAGGGCGGCATGCTGATCGTAGGGGGTGGGATCCCGGTTGATGAGCACCAGACGGCTGCCGCCATAATAGCCCAAAAAGCCTGCTGCCGGGTACACCGTCAGAGATGTGCCCCCCACGATGAGAAGGTCTGCCTTGGAAATGGCAGCGATGGCCTTGCCCACAGTGCGGTCGTTGAGCTGCTCTTCATACAGCACCACATCCGGCTTCACGATGCCGCCGCAGTCGCAGGTGGGAATGCCCTTGGCATCCCGTATGTACTCCGCCGGATAGAATTTGCGGCAGCGGACGCAGTAATTTCGCAGCACGCTGCCGTGCAGCTCATACACCCGCTCACTTCCCGCTTTTTGATGCAGGCCGTCGATGTTCTGGGTGACCACCGCAAGGAGCTTTCCCTCCTTCTCCCAGCGGGCGAGAACCTGGTGGGTAATGTTGGGAGAAAAGCCCAGCGGGAGCATCTTCTCCCGGTAAAAGCGGAAGAAATACTCCGGTTTTTTCTCATAAAAGCTGTGGGAAATGATGGTTTCCGGGGGATATTCAAACTTCTGGTTGTAAAGACCGTCCACGCTGCGAAAATCCGGAATACCGGATTCTGTGGACACCCCCGCGCCACCGAAAAAGACAATATTATTTGCTTCCCCGATCCATTTTTTGAGTGTTTCGATTTCGGAATGCATCGTCCTCTTCCTCCAGTTCGGCAAGGAATTTCTTCTCCGCCCGGGTCTTGGACGGGATCACAACGGATTGGAACATATCGGGTCTGCGGTGGAAGGTGCGAAGGATGGACTGCTTTTTGCGCCAGCGGTCCACCTTGCCGTGATCCCCGGACAGGAGGATAGGCGGCACCTCTAAGCCATGCCATTCGGCGGGGCGGGAGTAATGGGGGTATTCCAAAAGACCTGCCCAGTGACTTTCGTCCTCAAAGCAGGAAGCGTCCGACAGCACCCCGGGCACCATGCGGCAGATGCAGTCCGCCACCACCATGGCGGGCAGCTCCCCGCCGGTGAGGACGAAATCGCCGATGGAGATTTCCTCGTCCACGCATTCATCAATGAACCGCTGGTCAATGCCCTCATAATGGCCGCAGACCAAAATGATGTTCTCGTGGTGGGCAAGCAATTGCCGTGCCTTTTCCTGATTGAACACCGTGCCGCAGGGAGAGAGATAGATGGTGTGCACCGGGGCGGCAACCTCATCGCAGATGGCCTGCCAGCAGCGGTAGAGGGGGTCTGCCTGCATGATGGCGCCGTGACCGCCGCCGTAGGGGTAGTCATCCACCTGATTTTGTCGGTTGGCGGTGTAATCCCGGATCTGGTGGGCCTCGATGCGGATGATGCCCCGCTCCTGTGCCCGGCCCAGAATGGATTCGTTCATCATGTCCCCCACGGTATCGGGGAACAGGGTCATAATGTCAATTCTCATCGGTGCGCATCCCTTCGATCAGATGGACGGTGACGGTGCCGGCTTCAAAATCCGGCTCCTCCACGAATTCCCGCACCACGGGGATCATGTATTCATATTTTCCCCGCACCACATACACATCGTTGCCGGGCATGGAGAGCACATCCTTGATGACGCCGATCTTCTCTCCGTCTGCCAGCACGGTGAGGCCGATGAGGTCGGCGATGAAATGGACACCTTCTTCCAATTCGATGTCGTCCCGGTCAATGGAGGCGATGTGATGCACCAGACGGGCACCGTCCTCAATGCTGTCCACTCCACGGAGCTTCAGCAGCACGCAGGTCTTCTGCACCCGGCTGCGCTGGATCTCATACCAGGTACCGTTCAGGGAAATGCGGTCAAATTCCAGAATAAATTCCGGCGAATCCGCCCAGGGAAGGAGTTTTACCTCTCCGTGGATGCCGTGGGTGGCGACGATCTCGCCGGTTTCAAGCAGTTGTTTCATAGGAGCCTCCCGATGCTTCGCTTGCAATGTTGTTTTGTCACGATTATAGCCTGAAATCGCAAAAAAAACAAGCACGGCAGGAAAAATACTTCCTGTCGCAGCAAAATGTAACGGGCCAATGAATCGTGAAAAAGTAAAAATCCTGAACACTTTCGCATTCAGGATTTTTAGCCTCTTATCTCTTTTTGCAGCGGCGAACATATCTATCTTGAAAGAATAATCTGATCGTGCGGCGGCTGAATTGTTCGGGATGTCTGCCGATATAAATGGATATGAGGCAAAATAGAAACCATATTACCGTAATTCCGCCAAATGCCACATAGAATCCCGGAGCTTCGCCCCATCGGAATTCATGGATCGCTTCCATAGTGAGATAAACCGTACCGTTCATATCCCGAATGCTCTCAAGACCAAAATGCGGCACATCTGCTTCCGGATAGTCCTCATACCCTACATACAAGACAGCATGGTTCTCGCATAAGCGCAGCAAACCCTCAGGATCTGTTACTGTCTCTTCATAGGCCGGGATATTATAATACTTATCATTTCCTTCTTCGTAAAGGTGCAGACATTCGTCCTCTATTTCATATCTGGTAAACTGTATATTTGCGTATTGTAAATCTTCGTAGGATTTAGGAGCAGACCAGATAGAAAAGGCGATAAGCATAGCAACGCACAAAATTCCAATCAGCAAGTAAATAAAAACAAACTCACCCGGATTACTGACATTCCCATTAAAAATGTCAAACTTGCTCTTTTTAGCGGCAGATTTTGGGCGGTTATGTCTGCGTTTCTTTTTTCTGGACACCCTGTTCACCTCCGAATGATTCATCTCACAAATTGGATATGACCATTATAGAAGCAAGCACTGGGTTTTGCAATATACTTCTTCACTATTCACTATAACTTATTACTTCCCAAAAATTCTGAATGCGTTTTTTAGTGAAGAGTGAAAAGTGAAAAGTGAATAGTGAAAAAGTAAAAATCCTGAACGCATTCGCATTCAGGATTTTTGGTGGGGGAAGATGGATTCGAACCATCGAAGTCGTTGACAACAGATTTACAGTCTGCCCCCTTTGGCCACTCGGGAATTCCCCCATATTCGGTTGTGCTCATTTTTGATTGCTGGAGCTGGTAGACGGACTCGAACCCCCGACCTGCTGATTACAAATCAGCTGCTCTACCAACTGAGCTATACCAGCGTCTCAAACGAGCATGGTTATTATAGCGAAGTGTATCCCGCTTGTCAAGAACTTTTTTTCTTTTTTGGGAAAAGAGGAAAAGGACTTTCCTTTTGCCCTTTTGACCTTTATAATGGAGAAAACAGGTCAATCAGGTTTCACCGTAGGGGCCGGGTCTCCCGGCCCAAAAGGTTGCGTTGTGGAATCAGCCTCCTTGGGACGGGAAACCCGTCCCCTACATTCATACAGGCAAGTCATGCGCAACAATTATCAATTCTCACCGTAGGGAACGATGCCCACATCGTCCCGATACGCTGTCTCTCTATAGAAAAGGAGAAAACCCATGCTGAACGAAGAATTTTGCAGCCGGATGAGGGCTTTGCTGGGAGATACGGCGAAGGATTTCTTTGCTTCCTATGATTCTCCCCGCCATGTGGCGCTGCGCTTTAATCCCCGCAAGACAGAGGATCTGCCCGGGCTGCCCTTCTTCCTGCATCCGGTACCCTGGGCAGATCATGGCTATTATTACGATCCCGTCCTGCGGCCCGGTCTGCACCCCTACCACGATGCGGGGCTTTACTATCTGCAGGAGCCCAGCGCCATGGCACCGGCGGCCTTGCTTGACCCGCAGCCGGGGGAACGGGTGCTGGATCTTTGCGCTGCCCCCGGGGGAAAATCCACCCAGCTTGCGGGGGCCATGGAGGGCCGCGGTCTTTTGGTATGCAACGAGATCCATCCCAAGCGGGCGCAGATCTTATCCGGCAACATCGAGCGCCTCGGCTTTGCCAACACACTGGTGCTGAACGAAACACCGCAGCGGCTTGCCAAGAGCTTCCCCGGCTGGTTTGACCGGGTTTTGGTGGACGCCCCCTGTTCCGGAGAGGGAATGTTCCGCAAGGAGGCCGCCGCCCTCACGGATTGGAGCGTGGAGACGGTGCGGATGTGCGCCGCACGGCAGTTGGACATTCTTTTGGATGCCGCCCGGATGCTGCGCCCCGGCGGTCGGCTGGTGTACTCCACCTGCACCTTCGCCCCGGAGGAAAATGAAGGGGTGATTGCAGCTTTTCTGGAAAAAAGGCCGGATTATTCCATTGAAACCGTGGAAAACCCCCATTTTGCCCCCGGCCATCCGGAATGGGTGGGCGGCCCCGGCGACCTTTCCAAAACCTTCCGCCTTTGGCCTCATCTTCTCAGGGGCGAGGGTCATTTTGCCGCGGTGCTGAAAAGAGCAGGGGACGAAGAAGCGGCGGAGCTTCCCTCCCTCAAGCCGATCCCCATGCCGAAGGAATTCACGGAATTTTCAAAAGTGAATCTCCCCGCCATGCCGGAGGGGATTCCTCTGCTCTTCGGCCAGACCCTCTATTTAGCGGCCCCGGGCACCCCGGAGCTGCAGGGCCTGCGGGTAATGCGGGCAGGTCTGGAGCTGGGCCAGCTTCGCAAGGGCCGCTTCGAGCCTGCCCATGGGTTGGCTCTGTGGCTGAAGGAGGCGGCAAATACCCTGTCCTACCCCGCGGATTCCGATGAAGTAAGCCGCTATCTTCACGGCGAAACCCTGCCCACGGACTGCAAGGGCTGGACCCTCGTTCAGGTGGACGGCTACAGCCTCGGCTGGGGCAAAGGCGCGGCAGGCATCCTGAAAAACCATTATCCCAAAGGCCTGCGGAGAGTCTGATATTATTTTTTAATCCTTGAGATCCCACGAGCAATCGTGGGATTTTTTATTTTCTCAGCTGCATAATATGGTTACGCGCACAAAGGAAAGCAGACAGGGGACGGTTCTGTGTCTTTGGCGCGCTAAAGACACAGAACCGTCCCCTATCTGGCCCCTGTGGCGATTACAAAGGAGGAACATGGATTGACAAAACAGCAAAACCACAGTTTTATGGAGTCCGGGCGGGTGATGCAGGTGCCGGTGGGGGCCATCCGGCCGAATCCATCTCAGCCGCGGCGGGTTTTTGAGGAAAACGGCTTGCAGGAGCTGGCCCACAGCATTGCGAATTACGGCATCCTGCAGCCATTGACGGTGCGCCGCCGTCCCGACGGCTATGAACTGGTGGCGGGGGAGCGCCGCCTGCGGGCGGCCAAGCTGGCGGGGCTGCCCTCAGTGCCCTGCATTCTGATGCGCCTCGATGAGGCCCAATCCGGCATCGTGGCACTGGTGGAAAATCTGCAAAGGCGGGATCTTGATTATATAGAAGAGGCGGAGGGCATCGCCCGGCTGATGCGGCTGTATGGCTTATCTCAGGAGCAGGCCGCCATTCGCATCGGCAAGAGCCAGAGCGCCGTGGCCAACAAGCTGCGCCTGCTTCGCCACACCGCCCCGGTCAGGGAGGCCCTGCGGGAAAATCGGCTCTCGGAGCGCCACGCAAGGGCCTTACTGAAACTCCCCTCAGAAAATGCCCGTCTGGAGGCCATCGAGACCATCGCAAGGAAGAACATGACGGTGGCCAATGCGGAGGGCTACATTGAGTCTCTGCTGATGAAACGGCCTGCCCGTCAGGACAGGGAAGGTGCCCCCGATGTGGGGCAGTTCCTGCAAACCGTGGATCAGAGCCTTCGCCTCATGAAAAACGCCGGCCTCGCCGCCGACAGCAGCCGAAAAGAAGACGAACGGGAGATCATTCTGACCATACGAATTCCGAAGATGACCGGATAAAACGCACAGGGGACGGTTCCATGTGTTAATGAATTAATACATAGAACCGTCCCTGTGCGTTTTAAAACTTGATAAATTTCAAAATTTTATCCCATAAAACTTGCGAAATACTCTACAATTCCAGGGGTTTCAGCCGCAATAACAGGCCATGCAGCCATAATCGCTTTGACTACACCCTTTCCTGCATTGTAAGTTTTCTCTCCATTCTCAGCAATACTTACAGTGCGTTTAAAGAAATCATCAAGTTTTTGCAGTATACCCTTCTTCGGACCAGTTTTTATTTCAGATAGCAATTTCTTACTCTCCCCATCTTCGGATTTCTCTAACTCATTTAGTAAACATGTTAGCACTTTTTCATTTATTCTCGACTGCTGACGGACAAGATATTTAATTATTTCTGTCGCCTCTGGACATATCTGCGCTGGTGCCTGCTGATAGAGATTCACAGTTCCAATTTTACAGTTTGTAAACGCCTGAGAGAATGTTTGTTCGTTTTCTTCAGCCTGTTTCTGAACCTCCGCCATAGTCTCTTTACCAAAAGTTATACCCAAAATTTCATCTACCGAGTAATCCTTTATTATTTCTGTAATTTCATTATAGATGGACAAAGTTTTTCGCCCCTGTTCTTTGGCCGACAGTAACTCCTTTACAGACTTATTAATATCAACATCACCATCATGTATGATAATTTCATCTTTTGCCTTCAAACCTAAATCGCTGTTTATTGATGCAAGATCATTACGGATATTATTGAGCAATTTCCACGGTTCAACAGTGCCCATTGAATAAACATCTATACGCAATGTAGAATCATCACTTCCCATGTCTACAACAGCACTTAGGCCTATCCAGTCAATATCAAGTCGCATACCTTTTCGCCAGATTTTTTCTGGATTCAAATGTCTATAACTACGGATCATCAATTGATGAACCACAGAATCCGGCAAGTAAGTATACTTCATTTGATATGATATCTGATAAGGATAACCCTGAGGATGTAATTGCTGTGGTGTATTAGGCTCACAGAGTGCAGGAACAAACTCATGAGTGGCAGAAACACTGTAAGACAACTTGAACTTACGCATCACATCCAAAACATAATCTCTTTCTTGATCCGTATATGTTACACCCTTTAGTACACCAAGATTAGGATCCTGTAGCAGATTGCGAATGGTGTTCATATGCAGTTTTCCATTCTCTGCATAATATTTTCCGTGGTTGATAAGAATGTAGATAGCATTAGTCAACCACTGTGGATTCAATACCTTATAGGAATCTAATTCTACAGGTTTCTCCGTGTTTTCCTTATCTTGGTGATAACTAAAGCAAACACCTAGATCATTAAACCACTCAAGCAACCATGTACGAATATCCGCCGAAGTCAGTCCTTGTTTTTCACAAATATCATGGTATTCATGTTTATCAATATAGTGCCGTTCCTGAGCTATATTTAATAGTTCTTGCCGAATAATGGCCCATTGAACAGGAAAATACATTGCTGTACTATCTAACTTACTTGCCTCTCTGATGATTGCATTGGTAAGCACGCTAAAATCTTCATCATTTGAGTTTTTAGCTGAATAGTGTACCGGGCTGTCACACAAATTCTTATACTCCTGGATTAATCGATTCATATCCAATCCTCCAGATTGAATATTATCCCATCTATTTACCGCTATCAACACTCTTGCACCAGGAGCAAAGCTCTGTATATTCTTTAACCAGTAGCGTGCACGTGCTGTTAAATCACCGTCAGCACGATTTGAAAGAATTACGACATAACAAGTCCGCTCTGTTAAAAAACATCTATGCATTGCATGCATAATTTCTTGTCCACCAAAATCCCAAAAATGGATATTAAACTGTCGCTCATCTTTCTCTGCCCAATAGTTTGTAATATCTATGCCCGGAGTTGTCTCTGTTTCATAGTTATCTTTTTTGCCGTCATTTAGAAGTCTTTTTATCGTGTGAGTTTTTCCTGCGCCGCCATCTCCTAGGAATATAACTTTAGCTTCATTAATTGGTACTTTCTCTGAATCGTAATAGGCCTGAATCATCTCTCTGGGCTGCATAAAAAGACTAATCGGTTGTGTTCTAAGCATTGTCTCATCCAAAAGAATACCATCACCCCAATATGGACTTTCAAAAACAAATGGAAGATTCATTTGCAAAAAATTCTGAGGAATAGAGTGTAAATCTAGGTGCCGTAGATCAAGTATTTTTAAATTCTTCAAATCTCCAAGCCAGTTAGGAAGCTTATGAATGCACGTCGCCTCCAAATCAAAGTCCTGTAATTTTTCCAATGTTGACAATTTTTCAATATCAGTGATTTTGTTGCCCCACAAGGATAGAACTTCTAGATTAATCAACGAAGATAAGGCTTCCACATTCGATACTTGCGTTTTTCCCAGATATAACTTACGCAAACTCGTCATTAAAGATAATGCGTCAATATCAACACCTTTACAATGAGTTAACCTTAACTCTTCCAAATTTTGTAATTGTGAAAGCAGCGGTGCATTAATTATTGTTGTTTCTGAAAGACCAAGACTTCTAAGATTCGAAAGATCTTTAAGTGCTAGTACATCTACAGACTGTACAAAGTTTAGTTCTAATGTTCTTAATTCTAAAAGACTCGATAGCAGTTGAATATCTGAAATCCGAGTAGCATCCAATACTACTTCTTTTAAATTACACAGATTTTGAAGCGGTGAAATATTAGTCACTTTTGTGTTGCTAAGATTAATATATTCTAAGTTATCAAGGGCACATAAAGATGATATGTCACATACATATGTGTTATTCAAACTAAGTCTTCGAAGATTCGTAATATTCCTCAACGCCGAAACGTCTGACACTCGTGTTCTATCAAGATTAAGTACCATTAAATTTGTCAGCTCAGACAAAGGCGAGATATCTTCTATATCAGTGCTGGATAAATATAATTCCTCCAAATTATACAACTGTGAAAATGCACCAATGTTCTCTATATTTGTACCTTCTATAGATAGAATCTGTAAGCTTTTGACAGAGGCTAATGCATCAAAATTAGAAATTGAGTTCCAATGCAACACCAAAGTACACAAGTTCTCAAGTAAGACTATTGATTTTGGAATAGACACGACATCATTATTTATATCAAAATGTATAGTGCTGATTAATTCTGTAATCTCCGAAAGTTTGCTTAATTCTGATTTACTTGGTGTATAACCATCATCAACACTTTTCAGAAAAGCTATTACATCCTTTGAGTTATTCCAATCCATATCTATTCCTCCTTCGAAATCTGTCTATTTCCCCTTTTTTATTATATTGGATTTAAAATAAAATGTAAAGATAAGGTACAATAAATTGCGCAAATTGAAAAAAAGACAGACTAACTATTAAAAATCAAGTCAAAAATCGGGAAAATCCGTAAATTAGCCGCCGCCCATTGACAAGCAGCAGACAAATGCTGTTGGAAAGTCAGTGAGGGCGTGAAAGGGAACAGCGAAGCAAGCCCAGCCCTCTTGACGCGGCAGTATAGCATTTGTCTGCTTCTGCTTGTCAAGGGTTCGCTGCGCTGGCTGGCGTATGCTTTTAGTGAGCTCCGGCTCAAAAGGGAACTATGCCGACTTGCGAAATGGTTGCCCGGATTTCTCCAAACCGTCCCTTGTGCGTCCATTCTGACCATACGGATTCCGAAAATGACGGGGTAGTTGGTGACTTTGTGAAAAATGTAAAGAAATCGATACTTTTTTGTTGATTTTATCTGAAGAACTTTGTATAATACGCATATCGATTGCCAAAAGATAATTTGGAGGATATGCATATGCTGAAGAATACCGAAAAAACCATGGAAAAGATCGTTGCTCTGTGTAAGGGCCGCGGCTTTATCTTTGCCGGCTCCGAGATCTACGGCGGCCTGGCCAACACCTGGGACTATGGCCCCCTTGGCGTCGAGCTGAAGAACAACGTCAAGAAGGCATGGTGGAAGAAGTTCGTGCAGGAGAACCCCTACAATGTAGGCCAGGACTCCGCCATTCTCATGAACCCCCAGACCTGGGTGGCTTCCGGCCATCTGGGCGGCTTCTCCGATCCCCTCATGGACTGCAAGGAGTGCAAAGAGCGCTTCCGCGCCGACAAGCTGATCGAAGATTTCTGCGAAAAGGAAGGCATCGTGCTGGATAAGCCCATCGACGCTTTCTCTCAGGCCGAAATGGCTGCCTTCGTGGAAGAGCACCAGATCCCCTGCCCCACCTGCGGTAAGCACAATTTCACCGATATCCGTCAGTTCAACCTGATGTTCAAGACCTTCCAGGGCGTCACCGAGGATGCAAAGAACACCGTCTACCTGCGCCCCGAAACCGCACAGGGCATCTTCGTCAACTTCAATAACATCCAGCGCACCACCCGCCGCAAGCTGCCCTTCGGCGTTTGCCAGGTTGGTAAGTCCTTCCGTAACGAGATCACCCCGGGCAACTTCACCTTCCGTACCCGCGAGTTCGAGCAGATGGAGCTTGAGTTCTTCTGCGAACCCGGCACCGATCTGGAGTGGTTCGAGTACTGGCGCGGCTTCTGCCGTGACTGGCTGCTGGGCCTGAGCATGAAGGAAGAGAACCTTCGCCTGCGCGACCATTCCCCCGAGGAGCTGTGCTTCTACTCCAAGGCTACCACCGACTTCGAGTTCATGTTCCCCTTCGGCTGGGGCGAGCTGTGGGGCGTGGCTGACCGTACCGACTACGACCTGAGCCAGCATCAGAAGACCTCCGGCGTGGACATGACCTACTACGATCAGGCCAAGAACGAGCACTACATCCCCTATGTCATCGAGCCTTCTCTGGGTGCTGACCGTGTGGTTCTGGCATTCTTAGTGGAAGCTTACGACGAAGAAGTGGTGGGTCAGGACAAGAAGGGCAACGACGATGTGCGCGTTGTCATGCACCTGCATCCCGCTCTGGCTCCCTACAAGGCAGCCGTCCTGCCCCTGAGCAAGAAGCTCAGCCCCAAGGCAGAGGAAATCTACCACATGCTCCAGAAGGACTTCATGGTAGACTTCGACGACGCCGGCTCCATCGGCAAGCGCTATCGCCGTGAAGACGAGATCGGCACCCCCTACTGCATCACCGTGGACTTCGAGACCGTGGGCGATCCCGAAAAGGGCATCGAGGCTGACAACGCCGTCACCGTCCGCGACCGCGACACCATGGAGCAGGTCCGCATCCCCATCAGCGAACTCAAGAGCTGGCTCACCGACAAGCTGGCATATTGATACCCCAATAATTCGGAGCAGCGTGGAATCCCACGCTGCTCCTTTTTCATTATGCTCATAGGGGACGGGTCTCCCGTCCCAAAGAGGCCAATTCCACACCGCAGCCTTTTGGGTCGGGAAACCCGACCCCTACGGTGTAACCTGATAATCTTTGTCTCTTATGGGGGTAGCATATCAAAAGTCCCGTGCTGCTCCTTTTTGAATAATTGATCAGTTAAAGTAATTTTGCTTATAAATATTAGTTGTAGGAAATAGAAATAATGTATATTTCTTGTTTTCGTAATTAACGGGAAATTAATCGATGATACTATATGGCATGGCTATTCTCTTATCAATTATTTCTTCTGCATAGTAATCTACTCGTTTTGATAGTTGTTTCAGGACAAATAGAACAGCTAAATTAAACAAAATATACATTAGAATCTCAAACGATCTCCGCAACATTATACACCACCAAACCCCGTTTTCTTTTTTGCGATATTGCCATTTGCAGCAGCTTTTCGGTGTTTCCGAAGTGCTTCACATAGCAGATGACGGCATCGGCGTTTTTGATCATGATCTGGTTTGCTTTGACGATGGCAAATCTCGGGGGGACGGTTTCCATGCCTTCGGGGTAGATGGTGCCGTCAAAGCCTTCCGATGGGGTATAGGGGCGCAATGCAGGATGATAGGGAAGGAGCAGGCGCAGGCAAATGTCGCTATGCTCCTTTTTCTTGTTCTTCACCGCGCGTCCTGCAAGACGATCGAAATTTCCGTATCTGCCAACAACGAATGAACGAACCCCATGCTCGGTATACATACGCTCTACAGCATTTTCAATTTCCGGCAAGATGCACCCCGGAGCGGTGCTGTGACCAAACATAAAGCAAATTTTTCCCATGTTTTTCTCCAATTTCTTTTTAGAATATCTTATTTAGATATTAAATATCCTATCTATCCAACATCATATCACGCAATCGGATAAAATCAAGATAGGAGATAAAATATCCTATTTAGATATTGGAGAAGTGCTATGGCGATCAAGCGATTTTTGATAGAGGGAAATCTTTGCGGCGACCGGGTTCGGATTGGGCGGGCGCTGCACAAGCCGCCTTTGACCCAGGAGGAGCTGGCGAAGAAGATCAACCTGATGGGCATGGAGATGACCAAGCTGATCATTTCCAGAATTGAGAAGAGCCAGCGCCATGTATGTGACGCAGAGCTTTACATGCTGTCCAAAGCCCTTGGGGTGAGCATGGACTGGCTGTGCGGCGATGGGGAAGATTTGGAATACTAATGATAGCAAAAGCAGCACGGGTTTTTCGTGCTGCTTTGTTCTATATATCCCCACTTTTAAAGGGCATATCCGCTTTTTTCTACGATTTTTTTCAGTTCGCTGAGGCTTGGGCTTTTGCACAGGGCGGTGTTGTTTTTGATGTTGTTGAAGTTATCCACAAAGAATTTGTAGTTTTCCGGATCCTGGGCTTCCCAGATGACGAAGCCTCTTCTGTCGTCTTCGGTCTTGAGGGCGGCGGAGTAGAGGTCTACTTTCACATGGTTATACCGGCTTGCTTCGCCGATGAACTCCACATTGAAAATGCCGAAGGGCATGCTGGTCTTCATCAGGTAGAAGAAAAACAGCTTGGGGCAGGAGTTCCAGCGCTTTGCGTAGATGGTGTCACCGGAGAAATTCTTGTGGAGGGTGGCCAGGGCGCTGTAGAGGGCATCGGCGCTGGAGCCTGCTTTGCGGTTTGCGATTTTGGTCTTCAGATCCTTGACATTATATCGATTGGGCTCGGTGAGAATCAGCTCCACGGTGGCTTCGGTCTCCGTCATGATTCTGGCAATGGCATCGGAAAGGAGGACATCGCTGGAGGCAATGTGGCCGATTTCGGCCATTTCCGGATTGATGATGAGATTACTGGCAAAATTCATGATGCGGATGAAGCGAATCTGCCGATACAGGCCATCTGTGATATGCAGCCGGTCATCATTGGAGGAAACCTCATGGATTTTCTTTCTCGGCAGCATCAGAACATTGCAGTCCTCCCCCTTCGGGTAGGGTGCTTCCGACGGCAGCTCTGCCAGCCAGTTTCGCAGCTCAATTTCGCCGCTGTTGCTTCTACCCTCGCTGAAGTCGATGTAGGTCAGGCCGGAAAGATCCGTCGGCAGCTTCACATTACCGCATTTGATGATGATGGAGCGGGTTCTGCCCAGCTTTCCCATGAAAAGGCCGTGCTCAAAGATCACATTGTCCCTGGGGGCACCCACCTCCGTGTCCCGGAACCAGACCTTGTCATCCCCTGTGCAGATGAAAATGGCTGCGCCGATGTGTTCCTTCTCCACCAGCTCTTCCAGAGTTTCCAGGGTGAATTTCCCCGCCGCAAAGGGAGAAGGCTGCTGATCCCATCGGATGGGGGTCTTTCCGCAGTCCTCCACAATGCCGGCAATTTTTAGCAGCAGCTTCCTTGCCTCGCCGGAGCTTCCAATAAAAACATTCATGTTCCAGCCCTCCAATCTCTGTCGGTACGGGTATATCTTCCTGCAATGATTGTCATTTTTTATATTATAATGATACCATACCCACATGGATTGTCAATGCTTTTCGGCTTCCGATCCATGCAGAGACGATCCAAAGTGATCGCCCCTACTGTCTTGTTAATGCTAAAACTTCATTTCCGGATATAGATGTTTAAGTTTAATACGGGCATCATTAGTAGTAAATTGCCAAGACACGCCTTTTTGCGCAGAATTACGGGTTCTATGCCAAGCAGAAAGAATCGTATTAAGATTGTCAATGGATGGGATCCGTACACCCAAAAGGCACTTGATGGTAAGCGCAGACAGTCCAATGTGGTTGTTTTTACTCATGGGAATTGGCTCGATATATTCGTCCAAGAGTTGAAAAGGCTTCTCATCCATACAGACAACAGGCCGCTTTTCATTATAAGGACGAGAATACACCTCCAAAACATCCTCCATATGAGCTACAAACTCTGCGTTTTGCTTTGGAGGGATACACCACATTTGTTTCAGATGAGGCTTATATTACGTTTTTTTAAGATTTGCTGCACACGAACATAGGATATGCTGTCTATAATTTTCAGTTCAACCGACCGCTCGGCAAGCAGTCTGAGTGTCCATCTTGAATGGCCTTCCGGCACTTCGCTACAGGCCAGTGCGATAATTTCAGCTTCTACTTTTCCGTCTACCTTTGCCGGTACGGGTGGTGATTCCCGTTTCTTACGTGTAAGATATGCGTGAATATCCTGGTTAGCCAGATATTCATCTCGCATATTGTATACGGCCTGTACCGATATACCGACAGATTCCGCAGTACGATTGTACCGCACATGATCTGATTTGCCTGTTCTGTCCAGCAATAGCAACACGCGTGCTCTGGTTATTTCTTTTGCCGGATGAACACCGCTTTTTACAATACTTTTAAGGAAAATCTGATCTTCTTCACTTAGCCGAATTTCTTTGCTCATATGGCTGCACACCCTTTTCTATAGTGGATGTGACTATTATATCATATAATTTGAAGAAAGTAAAGTTTTAGTATTAACAAGGTACTACGGTGTAACCTGATAATCTTTGTCTCTTATGGGGGTAGCATATCAAAATTCCCGTGCTGCTCCTTTTTGCCTTTGCAGGGAACGCCCTGCCTGATTTTATTTCCGTCGTTTTCCCGGCCTCACGGCAAAGCCGAAGACGATGCCGCACACGCCGCCGATGATGTGGGTGAGCTGGGAGATCTGATCTGCCTGCCGCAGTCCGTCTAAAATCTCTCCCCCAAGATACAACACCGCCACTAAGATCAGGGTCACCGGGATGGCCCCCGCCTGTGCCCCCGCCAGGGAGGACAGCATAATCAGCATAAACACAATGCCGCTGGCCCCCATCAAGGCGCTGCCGGGGAAGAAAATGAACTGCACAAGTCCCGTCGCAAAGGCGGTGACCGCAAAAAAGATCAGGATTTTCCGGCTGCCGTACTTCTCCTCCATGGCAGGCCCCACGATCAGCAGCAGAAGCATATTGGAGATGTAGTGGCTGTAGCCGCTGTGTCCCAGCACATGAAGGAAGAACCGGGGATAAGTCAGAAGATCACGAAGAGAGGACCGATAAACGCAGAACAAAAGTCTTGTGCTTTCTCCTCCGGTCAGGCTGCCAAGACCCAGCACCAGCGCAGAGAGCAGTGCAAAGCTCAATATCACCGGCGCATTGTACTGTATGCGAAGCTGCGGCTTTTTCATGGGTGCCTCCTTGCAGTCCGTTTCATTGGAAACCGGCTCAGATACCGGCCCGGAGGTCCAGAGGACGGCGGTTTTCGATGACGATGTCCTCGAAGCAGCGCTCGCCGCCTTCACCCATAGGTGCCTGGGCCTCAAAGCCCACCTTTACGGTCTTGCCCACCGGGAAGGTGAACAGACGCACCATGTTGTATTCCACACCGTCCAGAGAATAATGGAATGCAAAGCAGTCATCCGCTCTCGCGATGCGCAGCCACACGCTGTTGCCGTCGATGACAGGACCGTTGCAGTCATCGGAAATTCTTCTGGTGACCACGGACACCACCGCAGGCTTGCGGCAGGGCAGGTCGGAATTTTCCAGAGCCAGCTTGGCCCAGATGTTCTCGTTTTCATAGATCAGCAGGGCAGAGGCATCAAAGGTATTCCTGAACTGCAGGGAGACCTTGGCTTTGAAGATGAAATCGCCGGTCAGCTCGGTGTAAAACAATGTGGCATTGGCCACGGGCGCAGGCAGAGCGCCGTTTTCCTTCATGGGGCTGTTGAAATAGTCGGAATTATCCGGTGCCATGATCTTCAGCACACCGTCGGCATAGACTGCACCGGTCTCGTTGATCCACTTAAAGCTTTCAAATGTCATAGTAAAGTCTCCTTTTCTTTTTGTTTCGTTTTTTTATTATACTAAAAAATCCCCGCAGGAACAAGACAAAACCACGAAAATAAAATAAGCCTGTCAAAAAACGATAAAACACAGCCGTAGCGGAGGGAGCGAAAAGGGGAAAAAATACTTTTTCGTCCCGCTGAGAAAATATGGCATAATCCGAAAAGCTGTGTTATAATTACCTTAAATAAATGCAATTTGAAAGGAGCATCGGGATGCGTAAGACAAAAATCATCTGCACCATCGGTCCCGCCTGTGAAAACGAAGAAACTCTCACCAAAATGTGTCTGGAAGGCATGAATGTGGCAAGACTCAATTTCTCCCACGGTGATCACGAGGAGCACCTGAGAAAGATCCGGCTTGTCAAAACCGTGCGTGAGCGTCTGGATCTGCCCATCGCCATCATGCTGGACACCAAGGGTCCCGAGTACCGCATCAAGACCTTTGAGAATAAAAAAGTCACCGTGGAGGAGGGCAATCTCTTCACCTTCACGACAGAAGACATTGTGGGCGACGAGACCCGCGTGGCTGTCAACTACAGCCAGCTGACAGAGGATCTTTCCGTTGGGGATACCGTTTCCGTCAACAACGGTCTTGTTATTTTCCGGGTGGAAAAGATCGAAGGTACGGATGTGATCTGCCGTGTGGTGATCGGCGGTGAGCTTTCCAATAAGAAGAGTATGAACTTCCCCAATAAGGTCATGCGCCATGACTATCTGAGCCAGCATGACAAGGATGACCTGCTGTTCGGCATCGCACAGGATGTGGACTTCGTGGCAGCCTCCTTCGTGTCCTGCAAGAAGGACATGGAGGCTCTTCGTGGATTCCTGGACGCCAACGGCGGCAAGGACATCAGCATCATTGCCAAGATCGAAAACCGCGCCGGTGTGGACAACATTGACGAGATCTGCGAGCTTGCCGACGGCATCATGGTAGCCAGAGGCGATCTGGGCGTGGAAATTCCCTTCGCTGAGGTCCCCTCCATCCAGAAGATGCTCATCGAAAAGTGCCGTCTGCTGGGCAAACGGGTCATCACCGCCACGGAAATGCTGGAATCCATGATCTATAACCCCCGTCCCACCCGTGCGGAGATCTCCGATGTGGCCAACGCGGTGTATGACGGCGCTTCCGCCATCATGCTCTCCGGCGAGACCGCCGCGGGCAAATATCCCGTGGAGGCCGTGCGCAACATGGCGGAGATCGCCCACTACACCGAGCAGCACATCGACTATACCCGCTGGTTCGCCAAGACGGATTACCGCATCATGAACACCCTGGATGCCATCTCCCATGCCACCTGCGCCATGGCCATCGATGTGAAGGCCCGCTGCATCGTGGTCAACTCCATCTCCGGCAAGACCGCCATCATGGTCAGCCGCTTCCGCTCCCCCACCGACATCCTGGGCATCACCACCGACCGCCGTGCATGGCGCAAGCTGAACCTGAGCTGGGCCGTCACCCCCGTGATGAGCGAGGAATACAGCTCTCTGGAAGTGGTGTTCTATCAGGCCATGAACCATGCCAAGCGCATTTTCAATCTGAAATCCGGCGATAATGTCGTCCTCACCGGCGGCCTCATCAACGGCAGTTCCGGCAATACCAACACCATCAAAGTGGAATGCGTGAAATAACCCCACAGGGGACGGCAGACCCGTCCCCTGTTTTGCCATCCCCAGAACAGTCAATCGGGGACAGTTCCCCGATTGACCGTAACCGTGACAAAAAGGAGGCGCCATGCTGATCTTAGGCATTACCGGCGGCAGCGGCAGTGGGAAGACCACGGTGCTGCGGCAGGCGGAAAAACTCGGCGCACTCCTTTTGGATTGCGACGAAATTTACCATGAATTATTGAAAACGAACCGGCAAATGCTGTGGGAGATCGAACAGCGTTTTCCCGGCAGCGTGGAAAACGGCACACTGGACCGAAAAAAATTGGGACGCTTCGTGTTCCACGATGCTGAGGCTTTGCAGGACCTCAATGCCATCACCCATCGCTATGTGAAGGAGGAGGTTTTGCGGCGGATTGAGGTTAGCGATGCTCCCTTTGCCATCGTCGATGCCATTGCCCTGTTTGAAAGCGGTCTTGATAAGCTCTGCCATGCCACCGTGGCGGTGACCGCCCCCATAGAGGTTCGCATTGCCCGCCTGATGGCCCGGGAGGGCATCTCCGAGGACTATGCAAGGGCCAGAATTCAGGCCCAGAAGCCGGATTCCTACTATGAAACCCGCTGCACCCATACCATCTACAACGATGATCCCACCCTTGCAGCCTTTCGGGAGGCGGCTGACCGCCTGCTTCGCCGGCTGACCAACACACGATAAAAAGGAGTGTTCCATATGACAAATCAGGACGAACTTCGCAGGACCCTCTTCCGTGACACCCGCCACGGCTATGACCGCATCACCCCCGAGGATGCCGCCGCCATGGAAGGCTACTGCCGGGACTATATGACCTTCCTGAACGAGGCAAAGACCGAGCGGGAAGCGGTAAAGTGGACCATTGCTAAGGCAGAAGCCGCCGGTTACCGGGCATGGGAGCCGGGCATGCCCCTGTCCGCAGGCGATAAGGTTTACCATAACAACCGTGGCAAGAGCATTTACTTTGCCCACATCGGCAGCCGTCCCCTTTCTGAGGGTGCCCATATCGCGGCGGCCCATGTGGATTCTCCCCGTCTGGACCTGAAGCCCAACCCCCTCTATGAGGATGCGGACATGGCCTACCTGAAGACCCACTATTACGGCGGCATCAAAAAGTACCAGTGGACCACCATTCCTCTGGCCCTCCACGGCGTGGTAATTCTGAAGGACGGTACGAAGGTGGATGTGTGCATCGGCGAAAGCGAGGACGATCCCGTTCTCTATGTCACCGACCTTCTCATCCATTTAGCGGCAGACCAGATGAAGAAGACCCTCTCTGAGGGTGTCACCGCCGAGCAGCTCAATCTGCTCATCGGCTCCGTTCCCGCGGAAGGCGAGGGCAGCGACCGGGTGAAGCTGGCGGCGCTGCAGCTTCTCAATGCCAAATACGGCATCACTGAGGCGGATTTCCAGAGCGCCGAGCTGTGCGCCGTGCCCGCGGGCAAGGCCCGTTTCGTGGGCCTGGATCGCAGCCTGATCTGCGGCTACGGTCATGACGACCGTGTGTGCGCCTATGCTGCCTTTGCTCCCCTGCTGACCCAGGAAACCCCGGAATTCACCTCCGTTTGCCTGCTGGCGGACAAGGAGGAGATCGGCTCCGTGGGCGTTTCCGGCATGAAGAGCCGCTGCTTTGAGACCTTCATGGAGGATCTTTGCCAGACCCAGGGCGCTTCCCTTCGCCGCTGCTTTGAAAAGTCCTTCTGCTTCTCTGCCGATGTGACCAATGCCTTCGATCCCACCTTTGCCGAAACCTGTGACCGCCGCAACAATGCCGTGATCAACGGCGGCGTGGGCGTGTGCAAATACACCGGCTCCCGGGGCAAATCCGGTGCCTCCGATGCCTCTGCCGAGGCCATGGGCTATGTGCGCCGCCTGTTTGAAGATGGCGGTGTCCTGTGGCAGACCGCAACGCTGGGTAGAGTAGATCAGGGCGGCGGCGGCACCGTGGCCGGTTTCATGGCCAACCGCAACATCGTCACCGTAGACGCAGGTGTCCCCGTCCTGTCCATGCACGCACCATTGGAAGTGGTGTCCGCGCTGGACTGCTATATGACCAAAAAGGCCATGGCGGTATTCTATCTCTCCAAAGAATCTCACGAATAAGCAAGCAGGCGGACAGAAATCCTGTCCGCCTGTTGTATTTTGTAAAACTGTCATGCCATAGCGTAGGGACAGCCCGTCCTGCATCCTTGTTGTGCGCAGAAATTCTTTATGCGCCAAACAGGAACCAGATAAGAAGATAGGCAGGAAGGACAGCCGCAATGGTAAAGGGGATGCCGATGCGGAAGAACCCGGTGTTTTCCACCTCATAGCCTTCCTTCCGCAGGATGCCGATGGCGGTGATGTTGGCGGAGGCACCGATGGGGGTGCAGTTGCCGCCCAGGGTGGCGCCGGAGAGCAGGCCGAAATACAGGGGCGTGGGGTCGCAGCCAAGCCGGGCAGACAATGTGGCGATCACCGGGATCATGGTTGCAACATAGGGAATGTTGTCGATGAAGGCGGAGATCAGCACGGAGGCCCAGACGATCACCGTGTACAGGGCGAACACATTGCCGCCCCCCAGTTTTGCCAGAAGGCCTGCCAGCGCATCGATGACGCCCATGTTGGAAATGCCGCCGATGATCAGGAACAGGCCGAACAGCAGGCCGATGGTCTCAAAATCGATGGCCTTCAGGGGCGCAAGGAAGCCTTCCCTGCTGTCCTTCTTCAGGCAGTTGTACACCGCGCCCACCAGCAGCAGGCCGCAGCAGATCACACCGTTGGTCACGGCGGGCTTTTCCGGCAGGAAGGAGGCTAAGATCAGCAGCACGATGGTGCCGGAAAGGAGGATCGTGGGCACATAGTCCGTTACTTCCGTGCGCCTGCCGGTTTCGGGGATGGCGGCCTTTTCCCTGCGGAAGATCCACAGCAGGATCAGTGCGGAGAGCACCGCGCCCAGCTCCACCATGAAGAACATTCCCGGCTTTCCCTGATAGAAGAAGAAATCCAGAAAGCTCATGTCCAGCGCAGAGCCCAGCATGATGGCGGTGGTGTCACCCACCAGCGTGGCGGCGCCCTGCAGATTGGAGGACACCGCAATGCCAATGACCATGGGCACCGGGTTGGTGCCCAGCTTTTTGCAGATGGCAAGGGCAACGGGAGCAACCATGAGAACCGTGGCCACATTGTCCACAAAGGCGGAAATGATGCCCGCAAAGAGCGCCAGACATACCGCCGCCATCTGCACATTGGGTACCCGCTCCATGATGAGGTCCGCCAAAAGGGCGGGCATTTTGCTCTCACTGAACAATGCCACCAAGCCCATGGTACCGGCGATCATCAGCAGCACATTCAGGTCGATATTCTGCCAGATCTGATCGATGGGCAGCATCCCGCTGAGAAGGAATACCCCCGCGCTGCCAAGGGCGATCCAGGGGCGGTATTTGCTGAAAGTCAGCATCAATATGTAGGTAATTGCAAATAAAACAATGGCAGGAAGCATAATACCACCCTTTCGTATGCTCATTCCGGTATAATTCTATGCATACAATTGACCGGATGATGCATCCGGTCAATCAGAAAATGCTTTTTCGCCTGACATCATTCCGCGTTGACACACACAAAGCCTGCGGCTTTTCTGAGGCGGTTCTGTACCGCGTAGGCCACGCCGCCGCCCATGGGGCAGCGGGCGTAGATGGTGGCGATGTCCCCCCGGTCGAGCTTGCGCAGGGCAGCGAACAGACCTGCGGAGAGGGTTTCCGGGTCATTCTCCCGCCCGTAGGCGGTGGGAGCATAGCCTTCATAGAGAGGCAATTCCTCCTCGAAGCACAAAACCGCGTCATTTTCCTTGAAATGTGCCCGGATATAGCCTGCGGCGGCTTCCCTTGTGCCCTCTACGACGATCACCTGGGCGCTGGGGGCATAGTGCTTATACTTCATGCCGGGGGCGCGCACCACACTGTCGGCAGAGATTTGGGCGGTCACTGCCTTGTCCACCTCTAATTCTCCCAGCACTGCCTTTAATTCCTCGGGGCCGATGCCGCCGGGGCGAAGGAGGCGGGGTCTTTCCCCGGTGAGGTCCACGATGGTGGATTCCACCCCCACACGGCAGGGGCCTGCGTCCACGATGGCAGCCAAGGGGCCGTCCATTCCATAGTCATGGAGGACATGGCCTGCGCTGGTGGTGGAGGGCTTGCCGGAGAGGTTGGCAGAAGGGGCCGCAATGGGCCTGCCTGCCAAGCGGATAATTTCCCGGGTAATTTTGGTCTGGGGGCAGCGCACCGCCACGGTGTCAAGGTTTGCTGTGGTGCGCTTGGGCACAGTTTCCTTCACCGGCAGCACCATGGTCAGAGGACCGGGCCAGAACCGCTCTGCCAAAAGCCAAGCAGCCTCGGGAATATCCCGGCACCACAATACCATATCCTCCGCCTTTGCGATGTGGATGATCAGGGGATTGTCCTGGGGCCGTCCTTTGGCTAAGAAAATATTTTTCACCGCTTCTTCATTGAGGCCGTCTGCCCCAAGGCCGTACACCGTCTCCGTGGGAAGGGCCACCAATTTGCCCTCCCGCAGAAGCTGTGCCGCGATTTCGGCGGTATTGGGTTCATTTTCATGTAAAAGCAGGGTTTTCATGCTCATTCCTCGCTTTTTCTGAGCTTTTCCGCCTGATCCGCTGTGACCAAGGCGTCGATCAGCTCATCTATCGCGCCATCCATGATGGCGTCGATTTGATACAGGCTCAGGTTGATGCGGTGATCCGTCACCCGGCCCTGTGGGAAATTATAGGTGCGGATGCGCTCGTTTCGCATCCCGGTGCCCACCTTGCTCTTGCGGTCAGCGGCATATTCCGAGGTGATGCGCTCCTGTTCCATCTCATAGAGCTTGGAGGCCAGCATATTCATGCATTTTTCCCGGTTCTGCACCTGACTGCGCTCCTGCTGGCAGGAGACCACGATGCCCGTGGGCTTGTGGATCAGGCGCACAGCGGAGGAGGTCTTGTTGATGTGCTGCCCGCCGGCACCGGAGGAGCGGAACACCTGCATCTCGATGTCCTCGGGACGAAGATCCACATCCACCTGCTCCATCTCCGGCAGCACCGCCACGGTGGCGGTGGAGGTATGGATGCGGCCGCCGGATTCCGTCTCGGGAACCCGCTGCACCCGGTGGACGCCGGACTCAAATTTCAGCCGTGACCATGCGCCCTGTCCGTGGATGATAAAGTCCGCTTCCCGGACGCCGCCCAGCTCGGTTTCGGAATAGTTGAGAAGCTCCACGCTCCAGCGCTTGGACTGGGCATACATGGAGTACATCCTAAAAAGGCTGTGGGCAAACAGCGCGCTTTCCTCGCCGCCTACACCGCCGCGAATTTCCACGATGACGCTCTTGTCATCATTGGGATCCCGGGGCAGCAGGAGAATTTTCAGCTGTTCTTCTAAGGCTTCCTTTTCCGTCTTTGCCTCCTGAAATTCCTCCTGGCAAAGCTGACGCAGCTCCGGGTCGGATTCCTCCGCCATCAGGGCCATCGCTTCCTCCATCCGCTGCCCGGCAGTACGCCAAGCCCGGTAAGCGGTGATCAGAGGCTCCAGCTCCCGCTGCTCCTTGAGGATCTTCGCCGCCTTCTGGGGGTCGGCATAAAAATCCGGCTGCTCCATCCGGGCACAAAGCTCCTCATATTTACTTTCCACCTGCTTCAGCTTTTCCAGCATGAATTTGCTCCTTTGTTGATGTGATAAGTCGATATATTCTGCCGTACACCCGTAGGGACAGGCCTCCGGACTGTCCGGCAGAGAGAATCTTCCGTTTTTTCGAGGCTTCCGGCGAATTCGCACCCTTTTACGGACAGCCGAGGACGGCTGTCCCTACGGTTAGACCTGCAATCTGTGCCGCTGACTTACAATGTGGTTGTAGGGACAGGCCTCCGGACTGTCCGGCAGAGAGAATCTTCCGTTTTTTTCGAGGCTTCCGGCGAATTCGCACCCTTTTACGGACAGCCGAGGACGGCTGTCCCTACGGTTAGACCTGCAATCTGTGCCGCTGACTTAAATGTGGTTGTAGGGACAGGCCTCCGGACTGTCCGGCAGAGAGAATCTTCCGTTTTTTCGAGGCTTCCGGCGAATTCGCACCCTTTTACGGACAGCCGGGGACGGCTGTCCCTACGGTGTAACCTGATGATTTTGCCAAAGGTTACAATGTGGATGTAGGGCAGGGGCTTGCTCCTGCCGCGCGGTATTTGTTTTGTTTTTTATAATGATTTTCGGCGAATTCGTAACCTTGTCAATCAGGGGACGGTTCCCTGATTGACAAGTCAATCGGGGAACCGTCCCCCGATTGACTCGTTTTTCTTACATTTTATTCTTATATTGGGCAACGGCCAAGGCGTCGCAGCGGTTATTGTACTCGTTCTCCGCGTGGCCTCTTACCCAGTGAAGCTGCACCTCATGGGTGGCGAACAGCTCCAAAATTTGCTGCCAGAGATCCACATTCAGGGCGGGTTTTTTGTCCGCTTTGCGCCAGCCGTTTTTCTGCCAGCTATGGAGCCAGCCTTTTTCGATGGCATCCACGATATAGCGGGAGTCCGTATACAGCTCCACCCGGCAGGGTTCTTTCAGGGCTTCCAAGGCACGGATGACGGCGGTGAGCTCCATGCGGTTATTCGTCGTCTCGGGATGACCGCCGGAGAGTTCTTTCTCATGCGCTCCGTAGCGCAGGATGGCGCCCCAACCGCCGGGGCCGGGATTGCCGGAGCAGGCACCGTCGGTATAGATGGTGACGGTTTTACGCATCGGCGCTCTCTTCCTCGGAAGCCTCCTCAGCCTGCACCGCCTGTACGGCGCTGACCCGGCTGTCCGGGCCCACACGCATCAGAATGACGCCCTGAGCATCTCTGCGGTAGACATTGACATCACGGGCGGGCATACGGATGATGACGCCGCCTTCTTCGATGATCATGATATCGTCGCTGTCCCGGACGATGCACACGCCGGCCACCTTGCCGGTGCGCTCCGTCACCGCTAAGTTCTTCATGCCCTTGCCGCCTCTGGACTGGGGACGGCGAATTTCGCCGTCTAAGCGCAGGTATTCTTCCACCACGGTGCGCTTGCCGAAGCCGCGCTCGGTGACGGTGAGAAGCTGGGTGCCTTCCTCTGCCACACCGGCGCCTACGATATAGTCGCCTTCTGCCAGATTCATGCCCCGTACGCCCACGGCGTCACGGCCCATGCAGCGCACATCCTGCTCGCTGAAGCAGATGGCAAGGCCGTCATGGGAGGCCATAATGATGTTGTCCTCGCCGCTGCTGGACAGCACGGTGACCAGCTCGTCTCCTTCTTCCAGAGAAAGGGCGCGGATGCCCGCCTTGCGGGCGGTGTTCAGGAGCTTCAGCTCCAGACGCTTGACGGTGCCCTTCTTGGTGACGAAGGTGAGATAGCGCTCTTCTTCCATGCTGCGGGTGAGGAGCATGGCGGTGACCTTTTCGCCCGGCTCCAAGGGCAGCACATTGACCACAGCGGTGCCCCTTGCGGTGCGGGAGGCCTCGGGGATGCGATAGCCCTTCAGGCGATGCACCTTGCCAAGGCTGGTGAAGAACAGCAGATAGTCATGGGTGGAGGCCACAAAGAGGCTCTTGATATAGTCCTCCTCCTTGAGGCTCTGGGCGGTGACACCACGGCCGCCACGGCGCTGGGCATGATAGACATCCACTGCCATGCGCTTGATGTAGCCGGTGTTGGACAGGGTGTAGCAGCATTCCTTCTCTTCGATCAGGTCTTCAATGTCCAGATCGTCCTCCACATCCTCAATGCGGGTGCGGCGGTCATCGCCGTAGCGGTTGCGGATGGCGGTGAGCTCTTCCTTGAGGATCTGCTTGACTAAGTTTTCATCTGCCAGAACGGCCTTGAAGTAGGCAATGCGCTTTTGCAGCTCGTCATATTCGTTCTGCAGCTTCTCCCGCTCCAGACCCTGCAGGGCCTTGAGGCGCATATCCAGAATGGTCTGGGCCTGCAGCTCACTGAGGCCGAAGCGCTCCATGAGGCGCTCCTTGGCATCATCGTAGCTGCTGCGGATGATTTGGATAACTTCGTCGATGTTATCCTGGGCGATCAGCAGACCTTCCAAAATGTGCGCCCGCTCTTCTGCCTTCTTGAGGTCGAACTTCGTCCGGCGGACGATGACCTCCTGCTGGAAGCCAAGATATTCATCCAGCACATGGCGAAGGGAGAGAATTCTCGGCTGGGTCTGGTCGTTCACCAGCGCCAGCATATTGACGCTGAAGGTGGTCTGCAAAGCGGTCTGGGCATAGAGGCGGTTCAGTACCACCTGAGGATTGGCATCCTTCTTCAGCTCGATGACCACCCGCATACCGTTGCGGTCGGATTCGTCACGAAGGTCGGAAATGCCCTCAAGACGCTTTTCCTTCACCTGATCGGCGATGGCTTCCACTAAATTCTTCTTATTCACCTGATAGGGCAGCTCGCTGATGATGATGCGGGTGCGGTCATGACCGAATTCTTCAAATTCCGCATGGCCCCGCACCGTAATGCGGCCACGGCCCGTGGCATAGGCGGCACGAATGCCGCTGCGGCCCATAATGATGCCCTTGGTGGGGAAATCGGGGCCTTGAATGTGCTGCATCAGATCCGCAAGGGTGGCTTCGGGATCATCCAGCACGCAGATGCAGGCATCAATGACCTCCCGCAGGTTGTGGGGCGGGATATTGGTGGCCATACCGACAGCAATGCCGGAGGAGCCGTTGACCAGCAGATTGGGGAAGCGGGAGGGCAGCACCCTCGGCTCCTTGCGGGATTCGTCGAAGTTGGGGTCCCAGTTGATGGTCTCCTTTTCAATGTCCCGCAGCATTTCATTGGCCAGCTTGGACATTCTGGCCTCGGTGTAACGGTAGGCGGCGGGGGGGTCACCGTCCACGGAGCCGAAGTTGCCGTGGCCGTCCACCAACTGATAGCGCATGGAGAAATCCTGCGCCAGACGCACCATGGCATCATAAACAGAGCTGTCACCATGGGGATGATAGCGGCCCAGCACGTCACCCACACAGGTGGCGGACTTTTTGAAAGGCTTGTCGGCGGTGAGATTGTCCTCATACATGGCGTAGAGGATGCGGCGGTGGACAGGCTTCAGGCCGTCCCGGACATCCGGCAACGCTCTTGCCACGATGACGGACATGGCATATTCAATAAACGAGGATTCCATTTCCTTGACGAGATCATTGCTCACAATGGTCTGCTCCGGGAACGCGATATCCTCCGGCTTATAATCCTTTGCTCTTGCCAAAAAGGTTCACTCCTTGCTATAGATCAGAAGTCAAGATTGACTGCGTATTTCGCGTTTCGCTCGATGAATTCCTTGCGGGGTTCCACTTCCTCGCCCATGAGGACGGTGAAGCACTGATCGGCCAAAATGGCATCGTTCAGGGTGATGCGGCGCAGGGTGCGCTTTTCCGGGTCCATGGTGGTCTCCCACAGCTCCTGCTTGTCCATTTCGCCCAGACCCTTGAAGCGGTTGATGACGATCTTTACATTGGGATTGTCCCCGCGAAGCTGGGCGGAGATCAGATCCCGCTCTTCATCGGAATAGGCCACCCGGGTGGTCTTGCCCCGGGTCAGCTTGTAAAGGGGCGGCACCGCCGCATAGACATAACCCTGCTCAATGAGGGGGCGCATATAGCGGAAGAAGAAGGTGAGAAGCAGGGTACGGATATGGGCGCCGTCCACGTCCGCGTCCGCCATGATGACGATCTTATGATAGCGGAGCTTATTCAGGTCTAAATCCTCGCCAATGCCGCAGCCAAGGGCCTGAATGACGGGGGCCAGCTTGTCATTGCCGTAGATCTTGTCCGCTCTTGCTTTTTCTACATTCAGCATCTTGCCCCACATGGCAAGGATGGCCTGGAAGCGGGAATCTCTGCCGCCCTTGGCAGAGCCGGCCGCGCTGTCGCCCTCGACGATGTAAAGCTCGGTGAGGGCAGGATCCCGCTCGTTGCAGTCCGCCAGCTTGCCGGGCAGACGATCGGATTCCAGACCGCTCTTGCGGCGGATGCCCTCTCTGGCCTTTCTGGCGGCTTCTCTGGCTCGGTTGGCCATGAGGGCCTTGTCTAAAATCGTCCGGGCGGTGGAGGGATTCTCTTCTAAGAAATCAGGAAGCTGACGGGATACGATGTTGTCCACCAAGGTACGCATGGAGGCGTTGCCTAATTTCTGCTTGGTCTGGCCCTCAAACTGGGCCTCCGGCAGCTTGACGGAGATGATGGCGGTGATGCCCTCGCGCACATCCTCACCGGAGATCTTTTCCTCCCCCTTGAGGATGTTGTGCTTCAGGCCATAGTTATTGAGGGCACGGGTGAGAGCGGTCTTGAAGCCGGTCTCATGCATACCGCCCTCGGGGGTATGGATGTCGTTGGCGAAGGAGACAAGGACCTCATTGTAGCCATCATTGTACTGCAGGGCGATCTCAGCCATCTGGTCGGCCTTGCTGCCGGACATATAGATGACCTCGGAATGGATGGGGGTCTTGTTCCGGTTGATCCAGCTTACGAATTCCCGGATGCCGCCCTCATAGCACATATTATCCCGCTTACCGTCCTCGGTTCGCTCGTCCGCAATGGAGATTCGAAGGCCCGCGTTCAGGAAGGCCTGCTCCCGCATACGGGTGTGCAGCACCTCGTAGTCATATTCCAAAGTATCGAACATCTCCGGGTCCGGCTTGAAGGTGACCCGGGTGCCGTGTTCCTCTGTGGTGCCCACCACCGTCATGGGTTGGGTAATGTGGCCCCGGGAGAACTTCATCTGGTAGATCTTGCCGTCCTTGCAGACCTCCGCCACCAGCCACTCGGACAGGGCATTGACAACGGAAGCGCCCACACCATGCAGACCGCCGGACACCTTATAGCTGCCGCCGCCGAACTTGCCGCCGGCATGGAGCACCGTAAAGACGACTTCCAGTGCGGGCTTACCCGTCTGGGCCTGCACGTCTACAGGGATGCCGCGGCCGTCATCGGTAACGGTGATGGTATTACCGGGGTTGATGGTGACGGTAATGTTCTTACAGAAGCCCGCCAGTGCCTCATCGATGGAATTGTCCACGATCTCATACACTAAATGGTGCAGACCCGAGGAGGAAGTGGAGCCGATATACATACCGGGCCTCTTTCTCACCGCCTCCAGACCTTCCAAAACCTGAATTTGGCTGGCATCATATTCCTTTGCCATAGTGGCTGCTTCGTTCATGGGATTGCTCATTGATCATTGCTCCTTCAAATCAGTGGGGTCAATCAGGGGACGGTTCCTTGATTGACAAGTCAATCGAGGGACTGTCCTCTGATTGACTTGAACGCGCTGCAAAATTTGTTACTTCTGGGCGGTATCCAGTCGTTTTTCCAATGTGATTGGACTAAACTGGCTGAAATACACCCGGCTCATGCCGAATTCCGCCGTTAGCAGGAAGGATTTCGGCAATTCTTCCGTGGAGGCCACGGTCTCGCCGTTTTCCTCCGCCCGGCGCAGAAATTCCCGGGTGCGGGGAGAGCAGGTGGTGTTGTCCAAATCAAAAATGCCCAGAATGCTGCTTGTCCTCACGGCCATATCGCCGCCGATGGGTAAATACATGGTGCCTCTCCTATATCCTGTCAATCGGGGGACGGTTCCTTGATTGACAAGTCAATCGAGGAACCGTCCCCTGATTGACTTCTCACCATCCACCCGAAAAATGTTTCGTTTTCGCCGGAACTCCGGTATATACGCACCGTTTTCTGCCGGGCGGCAGGTTGCCGCCCCTACATTCACAGAAGGGGTATTCTGCAAATTCAGCAGATTTTACCCTGCTCCACATTATACACGCGGCCTAATTCTGTGAGGCGGTCCTTTTCGCAGCAGGTGATGAACACCTGCCCTTTTTTTAGTTTATTCAGCACGAAATCCTGCCTTCCGGCATCCAGCTCGGACAGGACATCGTCTAAAAGCAGCACCGGCTCTTCGCCGAGCTGGCGGCACATCAGCTCCCGCTCTGCCAGCTTCAAAGAAATGGCGGCTGTGCGGGTCTGGCCCTGAGAGCCATAGCTTTTCACGCTCATGCCGTTCAGCTCTGCCCCAAGGTCATCCTTGTGGGGGCCGGAAAGGCACTGGCCGGATTCCAGCTCCGCCCTTCTGTGACTCTCCTGATGTTCCCGCAGCCGGTCATAGAGATCCCGCACCGGGGCAAAGGGATCGGAGATGGTGCTGACGGTGTGATAATGAAGCCGCAATTCCTCTTTTCCGCCGGAGAATTCTCCGTGGAAGGTCTGCGCTTCCTTTTCCAGCGCCTCCAGATATCTGGCGCGGAAGAAAATGATGTTGGCGCCTAATTGGGCAAGGCGCTCGTTATACTCCGGCAGCACTTCCAAAAGGCCGGGCTGCAGAGAATAATCCTTCAAAATGCGGCCCTTTTGCTCCAGGCATCTGCCGTATTCCTGCAAGGCCGCCGCGTAGGAGGGCCTGAGCTGGCACAGGGCATGGTCGATCATGCGCCGCCTTGCCTGCGCTCCCGCCTTCAGCACCTGAAGGTCCTCGGGGCAGAACAGCACCGTGGGCAGCACTCCCGCCAGATCCGCGGCGGATTTTTTCTTGACGCCCCCAAGGTAGAGCTGACGGGGCCTTCTTCCGGCGAACAGCACCGCCCGCAGGCTCTGCTCCCTGTCGCCGCTCTCGATCCGGGCCTGCAGGTCGGCAAATTCCGCGCCGATGCGCACCAGCTCTGCCTGCGATCTTGTGCGGAAGGACTGGCCGTGGGACAGATAGACAATGGCTTCCAACAGATTGGTCTTCCCCTGGGCGTTGTCTCCCACCAAAAGGTTTACCCCCGGCACAAATTCCGCCTCGGCCTTTTCATAGTTACGCCAATCATATAGGGTCAGGCTGCAAAGTCTCATGCGCCGGTCACATAATAGCTCTCACCCAGACACATGACCCGGTCACCGGGGCGCAGCTTCTTGCCTCTCTGGGTGCAGACCTCGCCGTTGACTAAAATTTCGCCGTCCTGAATCCAGTTTTTCGCCATGCCGCCGGTCTCAGCGGCGCCGCAGAACTTCAGGAAGCTTTCTAATTTGATGAATTCTGTAGTAATAGGAATGGTGATGTCCGAAGAATGGCGGACTCTGAGGCGTACTTTCATATCAGTATCTCCTTATTCTTCCCATTAAGTGCCCGCTTTCAGACGGACGGGAAGCACCATATAGCTGTAGTCGTAGTCGCTGCCCTCACAGGGAGTGAGGATGATGGGGCTGAGCTGATTGGACAGCTCCAGCATGACCTCATCTGTGGGAACAGCCTTCAAAGCATCTAAAAGATAGCGGCAGTTGAAGCCGATCTCCAGCTCCTTGCCGTCGCCGGAGAGGCTGCATACATCATGGGCAGAGCCAATGGTGGTGACGGTGCGGAAGTCGGCGCAATCCTGAGAGAACAGACAGCGCACCGGGCTCTTGAGCTTTTCCGAAACGATCAGATTCACGCGCTCAATGGATGCGGTGAGGGCATTGACATTGGCGCAGAGGCGGATGGGATTGAAATCGGGAATGACCCGGCGCCAGTTCAGGAATTCGCCCTCCAAAATGCGGCACACCAGGGTGGATGCGCCCATTTCAAAGAGGATATGCTTGGGGCCAAGGGTGAAAGTGGCGGGTTCGTCGCTGTCCTCCAGAATTTTCTCTACCTCACGAAGGGCCTCTGCGGGAACGACGAATTTCAAAAGCCGCTCCGTGGGCTCGGCGGTATGGTAGCAGCGTCTTGCCAGGCGGAAGCCGTCCACGCCCACCATGGTGATGGTCTCGTTGTCCACCTCGATGAGGCAGCCGGTGAGGATGGGGCGGGCCTGATTCTGAGACACGGCGAAAATGGTGCCGGAGATCAGCTCCCGCAGAGCATTCTGGGGAATGCGGATGCCGTTGGTAAAGGCCACATCGGGAAGCTCGGGATAGTCCTCGGGGTCGGTGGCCATGATGGAGAAGGAGGAAATGCCGCTGCGAAGATGCACCTTCCAATCCGCATCCACATGGATGCTCACTTCGTCATCGGGCATTTTTCTGACGATGTCAAAGAACAGTCTGGCGGGCATGATGCATTCGCCGCATTCAGCGATGTCTGCCTCTACCCGGACGGTGATGCCGGTCTCCAGATTGAAGCCGGTGAGCTGCAGATCTTCGCCTACGCGCATATGGATGCCTTCCAGAGCGGCAATGGCGCTCTTGGGTGCGACGGTACGGATGGCTACGGAAATGGCCGAAACCAGCTTAGCTTTTTCACAGGTAAATTTCATAGCGCAAACCTCTTTTCTATCCTTCCTTTAGGAAGGAAGGTATCTATATCTTAGTAGTAACAGCAGTAGTAGAAACGAATGTGGAAAAGTGGAGTTTTCCCTTGCAGCACAAGGGATTTCAATTCACAGCCCTGTGTGGAAAACTGACCCGTCTTTTCACAGGTTAGTGCCCTTTTAAAAGCGGGCCGCGGTTTTGCACAGAAAAGTTTTCACATTCCACAATTGGGTGTGGAAAAATTTGTGCAGATTTTATAAGGCAAAGGCGCCTTCTGAGAGGGCGATCGTCAATCACGGGGACGGTTCCCTGATCGGCAAGCCGATCGGGGAACCGTCCCCGTGATTGACTTGCCCGATTCTCTTACAGCCGGTTATTGATGTTGGCGGTGATGTCCCGGATGGTATTTTTCATGGGGGCGGTGGGATCCTTCAGCATGGTCTCCACCTTGCGGATGGAATGGATGACGGTGGCGTGATCCCGGCCGAATTCCTTGCCGATGTCCGGCAGGCTGCACTGGGTGAGGTTGCGGATCAGGTACATGGCGATCTGCCTTGCCTCGGCGGTGCCCTTATTCCGCAAAGTGCCCCTCAAAATATGCTCCTCAATAGAGAAATAGCGAGAAACTTCAGAAATGATCAGAGAGGGGGTGGGCAGGGACGAGGCATTGTCCTTGTACATATCCTTGATGGCCCGGGAAACGCTGGCCACATCCAGCTCGATATGGGCAAGATCCCGGTAGGCCATGATCTTTTTCACGGTACCCTCGATCTGACGGATGTTGGTGGTGATGTTCTCGGCAATGTAGGAGCAGACATCGTCGGGCATTTCCACGCCCAGAGTGATGGCCTTGTTCTTGATGATGGCCATGCGGGTCTCATAGTCCGGCGGCTGAATGTCTGCGGTGAGGCCCCATTCGAAGCGGGTCTTCAGACGGTCCTCCAGCTTCAGCATCCCGGAAGGCGGCTGGTCGGAGGTGAGGACGATCTGCTTGTGATTTTCGTACAGGGCGTTGAAGGTATTGAAGAATTCCTCCTGGGTGGATTCCTTGCCGGCGATAAAATGGATATCGTCCACCAAAAACAGGTCGGCATTGCGATACTTGCTGCGGAATTTGAAGTTATCGCCCACCCGCAGAGCCTCGATCAGCTCATTGGTAAACTGATCGCCCTTGATGTAGACAATGTTGAATTCCGGATGCTGACGGTGGATTTCCGCGGCAATGGCGTAGAGCAGATGGGTCTTGCCAAGGCCGGACTGTCCGTAGATAAAAAGAGGATTGTAGGCATCGGCGGGCTTGTTGGCCACAGCCAGTGCCGCTCCGTGGGCAAAACGGTTGGAAGCGCCCACCACAAAGCTTTGGAAGGTAAACTGGGGATTGTTCTTGATAAAATCGGGGTGGGAACCGGCTTCCCGGACGGATTTCAGCTGCTCCTCCCCCACTAACTTGACGGACACATTCATGTCAAACAAAACCTGCATGGCATCCTGAATGTTGGGGATCCAGCGGCGGGAGATGGTGTCCCGGCGCAGCTCCACGGGAGAAAAGACGGTCATGGAGGAGTCGGTGAGCTCGACGATCTCGGTATCATCAAACCAGGTCGCCACCACAGTGGAGGAAAGCTGCTGTTCCAGATAGCTCAGAACCTTAGCCCAGATATAGGCGGTAGATTGCATGGGATGCTCCTTTCCACAAAAGTAATGAATGAACAGGGATTGTTGAAAAGCGCAGAAAATCCCCATTATTTTGATATTGATATTTTATCATATTTTGTACACCGTGGCAAGGGAAACCGCTCATTTTTTGTCGCGCTACTATATAAAAAAAGAAATCGTGAAAATGCTAAAATTTTGGCACATATTTTTGTGAAAAAAAGAAGCTTCTTTTCAGAAACTTCTTGCACAACAAGCGAGGGTGTATTATACTTGTTTTTGATAAATCAGTATCACAATGTCGAAAAGAGGATATCTCTATGTTCGGACTCGGAACCATCATCAACACCTTTGCCATCATTTTCGGCGGCATCTTCGGCGCACTGTTCGGCCGCCTGCTCAAGGAGCGGCATCAGGATACCCTGATGAAGACCTCCGGTGTCAGCGTTTTGTTTATCTCCATCGCCGGCGTTATGGAGGGGATGCTCACCATTCAGGACGGCGGTATCGTCAGCGGGCAGACCCTTCTGATCGTGCTGTCCCTTGCCATCGGTTCTTTCATTGGCGAGATCATCAATATTGAAGGCTATTTTGAGCGCTTCGGCGAATGGCTGAAGATCAAAAGCGGCAATGCAAAGGACAAAGGCTTCGTCAATGCCTTCGTTACCGCCTCCTTCACCGTGAGCATCGGCGCCATGGCCATCGTGGGAGCCATCCGGGACGGCATTTTCGGAGATTCCTCCATTTTGGTCACCAAATCCATTTTAGACTTTGTCATCATCATGGTCATGACCGGCTCCATGGGCAAGGGCTGCGCCTTCTCCGCCATCCCCGTGCTGATCTTAGAGGGGGGCATGACCCTCATGGCCCGCTTCATCCAGCCCATCATGACGGAGGCTGCCATGGAGAATCTGTCCTTAGTGGGCTCCATCCTTATCTTCTGTGTGGGCCTGAATTTAGTCTTCGGCAAAAAGATCCGTGTAGCCAACCTTCTCCCCGCCCTGATTTTAGCCGTGGCAGCCGCATTTTTGCCCTTTAATCTCTCCTGAAATAATGTAGGGGACGGGTTTCCCGTCCCAAAGGCACCCTGTAGTCAATCGCGGGGACGGTTCGCTGATCAGCTTGCCGATCGGGGGACTGTCCCCTGATTGACCGTATCCGCCACCAAAAATCGCAAAATCGCAGACCCAAAATTTTTGAGCATTTCCAATCCTGCAGCGCACCAAAGCCTCCCCATTTTAAAGGGGAGCCTTTGGCGCTCTCGTCCAATAGATGTTGCGAATTCGCCGGAAATTTTCGTGTTAATACAGAATTTCCCGCCGGGCGGCTGATAGCCGCCCCTACATTCTCCGAAGGAGCTGTTTCTGTGAATGTAGGGGCGATCACTGATTGCCCGCGCACGCTTAAAACACCGTAAGAAAAGAGGTTTACCCATGGAACCTGTCATCATCACTGATTTTAACGATCCCGCGCTGGATGTGTTTGCCCGCCTGACCCAGGCCCAGCTGAGAAACCGCTTAGAGCCGGAGAAGGGCATTTTCATTGCCGAAAGTCCCAAGGTCATCCGCAGAGCCTTGGCGGGCGGCTGCAGGCCGGTATCCTTCCTCATGGAGCGGCGGCATTTGGAGGGACAGGGCAGGGAACTCATCGATGCCTGCCCCGATGTGCCTGTATATACCGGCGACCGGGAAATTTTGGAGCAGCTTACCGGCTATACCCTCACCCGGGGCATTCTCTGCGCCATGACACGGCCCAAGCCCATGGATCTTGAGACCCTCTGCGCCAAGGCACGACGGGTGGCCGTTTTAGAGGGTGTGGTGGACTCCACCAACATCGGTGCCATTTTCCGCTCCGCTGCCGCCCTTGGGGTGGAGGCGGTGCTGCTCACCACCACCTGCTGCGATCCCCTGTGCCGTCGGGCGGTGCGGGTCAGCATGGGAACGGTATTTCAGGTGCCCTGGGGCTGGCTGGAAGAGTGGCCCGGAGAAGATATGGCCCGCCTGCACCGGCTTGGCTTTAAAACCGCTGCCATGGCCCTGCGGGACGATTCCCTTTCTCTGGAAGATCCCTCCCTGCAGGAGATCCCCCGCCTTGCCATTGTTCTGGGCGCCGAAGGGGACGGCCTTGCCGACCATACCATCGCCGCCTGTGATGTCACCGTTCGTATCCCCATGGCCGCCGGTGTGGACTCCCTGAATGTAGCCGCCGCCTCCGCCGTGGCATTCTGGCAGCTTCGGTAGAACAATATCAGAAATTGACAAAATGAGCGACGCGCCGCAGAAACTCGGCGCGTCGCTTTCTTATGCAGCCTGCTGTAGGCTTTGTGTGCCCCGGATCAGGGCAGCCAAGGCCCGGGCGAGGTATTTTGCGGCGGGAAGGGCCTCTGCCATGGTATTTCCCGCCGCCCCCACTTCCACCAGAAGGGAACAGGGGGTAAAATGCTGGTTGAACCGCTCCCGGCGAAGGGAGAGATCCCGGCACAGGGTGGGCTGATTGCGGTTCAGCAATGCCTGCAGCTTCAGGGCGAAGGAAAGATTTTCGCGCCAGTCGGGATGCTCCAGACCGCCCTCATCCGTGCCCACCACCAGCATGAGCTGGGCGCAGCTTTCGCCGTCTATGACCGTGCGCCGTGGCAGCGCATTGCCCTCTGGGTCTTCCGCCGCGTCGCGGTGGATGTCCAGAACGATCCGGATGGAGGGGTGCGCCGCAAGCTGTGCGGCAATGCGGTCATAGCTGCGCTCGTAAGCGCCCTGATATTGGGGGGAATCATTCACCGTGGTATCGTGGATCACGGTGATGCCAAGGCTTCTCAATTCCTCCGCGAGGGTCTCCCCCACCCGGATCATATTATATTCCGGGTCAAGGGTGCGGAATTTTTCTGTGGATTCATATTCCCACCCCGCTTCCGGGGTGTAGGCTTCCGAAGTATGGGTATGTACAATGAGAACCTGGGGTTCCGTGTCCGCCGTCATATTCAGCGGGGACAAAAGCAGGGAGGTCTTATCCACGGTGCTCTTCGCACTTCCGCCAATGGCGATGGCCTCGGCTTCCTGTCCCGTGAAGGTGACGGGCACGAACGCCGGTTCCGGTTCTTCCTGTACTGCCGCAGGCGGATCATCGGGCGGTTTCTCCGGCAGCTCCACCTTTTCCGAGGCCGTGGCCGCCGTCACGCTTTGGGCGCTGAGGCACTCTCCCGCAATGGCGAGAACTTGTCCCGCATCCAGCCGCGCCAGCATTGTGCCTGCCGTGGTGAAGCCCAGCAATCGCAGCCCCAGCGCCATAAGTACCAGCCATAGGCCCATCACAAGAAATTTGAGCTGAAAGTTTGTCCCATTTTTCCATCGCATCATTTTTGCATCACGCTCCCGCTTTCATTCTATGTGAAATGATGCGGCAAAAGAACCGGGATGCACGAAATGTTGGCACAGGCATAAAAGCAGCGGGGCGAATTCGCCCCGCTATATGATCAAGTTATGTGCTTCCGTTTGCGCTCTCTATCTCCTTATGATTGCTTTATTCTTAGTGTTGATATTCCTCCAGAATCTTCTCGTCTTCACATATTAGCGTAGTCAGAGCACTGCAGCCATTAAACATCCAAGCCGTATTCGTCACATTGGAGGCATCAAACCCGGAAAGATCCAGTGTGGTTAGCGCACTGCACCCATCAAACATCAAAGACATATTCGTCACATTGGAAGTATCAAACCCGGAAAGATCCAGTGTGGCCAGAGCATTGCAGAAAGCAAACATATCAGCCATATTCGTCACATTGGAGGTGTCAAACCCGGAAAGATCCAACGAGGTCAAAGCATTGCAGTATTCAAACATATAAGCCATATCCATCACATTGGAGGTGTCGAACCCGGAAAGGTCCAGCGTGGTCAGAGAATCGCAGTCACTAAACATCCAAGACATATATGTCACATTGGAAGTATCAATGCTATCTCCAAAATCAATTCGTGTTACATTTACGAAATCCGCAAATAAATAAGAGGAATTCTTCGGAAGGGAAATGATTCCGTTTGCGGCAACGATCAGATCATTGCCATCCATCCATGCGAGAATACTTCTGTTATTTTCGGCAGATACATCCCAAGCATTTGCGGGTGCGCCGTCCAGAGTGCTGCAGAAAGAAATCGTATGTACATCTTCTTTTTCCGAATTACCTTGCAGTATGTCTCCGGAGGCCATGAAATATGTGGGGAGGGAAGCTGTGTCTGACTGCTCCGCGTCTGTCTGTACCGGATCTGCCTGCACCAAGTCCGTTTGTCCCTGACTTTCTTTGGGCAGCGGCGCTCTGTTCGAGCCAAAGACAAAGCCGATTGTCAGACCAAGCAGCAGAATGGCCGCCGCCCCCACAGGGATCAGCCATTTCGGCAAGGAACGCTTACTGCTGCCGGAATCCGGACTTTGAAGCACATCCCCGGCCTTTTGACGCAGCCGGGAGATGGCAGCCGTCCCCGCCCGGACAGGCAGCAGTGTGGGGAAGGCTTCATAATGACAGCTTCCATCAAAGTGACATTGTTCACACTGCAGCGCCGGATTCTCTTTTCCGCACACCGGACATTTCCACATAGCTCAGCTCCTCCTTACCAAAAAGGGCATACTACTCCTATTTTTTGTATTATATCATGGGTTTAAATCAAACACAAGAAACAATGCAAAAAAGAGACAGCGGGGCGAATTCGCCCCGCTGTTTGATTTTACAGCTTTTTCAGATAATTGCCAAACACGCGCACCCGATCCTTGACCACCACGAAGGCATGGGGGTCGAAACGGCGGATGATCTGGCGGAGGATGGGCAGCTCATACTCGGAAAGGGTGATGTATAGCACATTCACGTCCTCTTCCGTATAGGCGCCGATGCCGTGCAGCTGGGTCATGCCGCGGTTGAGCTGGGCGAAGACCTCGTGCTCCAGGGCTGTGGGGGGCTGCTTGGTGATGATGGTGACCTCCGCGTCCTGATTCTGGGTGTGGACACGGTCGATGGTGGTGGTGCACACCACACTGCTCACCAGAGAATAGATGGCAGTGGGAACATCCAGCAGCACCATGCACAGGGAATAGACGATCAGGTTGATGGAGAGGCTGATCTTGCCCACGCTGAAGCCCTTATGCTTCTTCATGATCATCAGGCTTACCAAATCAAAGCCGCCGAGGGTACCGCTGGAGCGCAGGATCAGGCCGATACCGATGCCGTTGATCACGCCGCCAACGAGACAGTTGGTGATACGGTCGCTGCCAAGCAGGGGCACTACAGGCACAAAGGTCATAACCAGTGTCATTGCAGTGACAGCCAGAATGGTCTTGATCACAAACATCCGGTCCAGCTTATACCAGGATATGATAAAAATAGGAATATTGATCAGGTAGTACAGAATACCCGCAATATTGAAATCGCCGAGGTCCATATTCAGTGTCTGGGTCAGCAGGGTACGGATGATCTGGGAAATACCCATCGCACCGCCGGAATACAGGGAGGCGGGCACAATGAACAGGTTCATGCCCAGAGCATAAATACAGGTGCCCATCAGGGCGACGGCGAAGCGGCGAAGCTCCTTTGCCCGGACAGCGGCGGGTAATGTCTTTGTCATGGGAAAGTCTCCTTCCATGTCATCTTTGTCGGTTTGCAAGCAGAGTGTAGTACCATGAGGGAAAAAAGTCAAGTGTTTTGTCATCTTTTCGAGAAAATTCACGAATTATACACATTTTCACCGTGCATGAATCTGCAGGCCGCATCGTAGTATCTTGTAACTCTAAAAATTTTATGATTAAGGTTTGCAGGATCGCAACGCACCAAAGCCTCCCTTTTCTCAAAGGGGAGCCTTGGGCGCTCCCGCGCCAGTACATCAAATTTAAAATGTTACACGGTAGTTGGGGCCGGGTTCCCCGGCCCGAATGGATTTGTGGCGGAATCGTTTTTTGGGACGAAAGACCCGTCCCTGGAATCTTTCGCACAGATTCCAATTCGTAAATTCGATATATCACTGCGCGATACGATATGATCCCGCCCCCATGTGGGGGCGGGATCGCTGCATTATATTATGTAGGGGCCGTTGGCAAAGATTCTTGTTGGCAGGATCGTTTTTTGATGCTGCTTTTCTGAACTTCGCAAAAGCCCCCTGGCTGCTTTTTCGTTCGGGGCCTTCCCTTTGCGAAATTCAGCCGGACGCACCGTCCACATTTTTGTGCGGTACCCTTGACCGTGACACACTGTGCTGCGGTCCATCCATAGAATGCCCGGTTCCGCGCCCTTTATGCAATCATTTTTGCCGCACCACCAGCCAGTAATGGGGCTCATTAAGATCGAGGGTGACCTCGGTGATGCCTCTTCCGGGTTTAAAACCGAAATTCTGATCAACGATCTTGATATTCTCATAGCCGGAGATGGAGGCGCTTTGCTCTGTGAAGTGCAAGCTTGAGCCAAGCCGGGTGGCAAGGTCATAGCCGTCCCGGTCCTTGCCCGGTCCCGTGGCATCCTGGCTTGCCTGTTTGACCTGCACGGCTTCCACGGTGATGGATGCCCCTGCGGGAATGGTGACGGAGAAGGACAGGTAGCTCACCCGCTGCACAGTATAAACCTCGGACAGCAGTTCATTCAGATCGCAGGTGTCAAGGCGCTCTGCAGGTTGATCGGAAAGTGCGCCATAGGTCTGCAGAAGCTCCGCAGTAAGGCCGAGGATCATCTCATTTCTCTCCGGATCGTTTTGTTCTGAAATCAAGCCCAGTTCTGAGAAAAGCGCTGCCAGTGTTGTCTCATAGCGGGTCACGGTGCAGCTCACATTGGGGGATTCATGCCCCTGTTCCCACAGTCCACTCATCCCATTCCGGTAGCCTTGCAGGGTATAGTCTTTTAAGTCCTCTCCCAGAATGATCACATAGCTGTCTTCGGGATGATCCTCCACAGAAGAGGGACGGATGCCGCTGTTGTAGAGACCCCAGAAGCCTGTTTCGGAATCGTGGGAGAAGCCGTTCATGCCGTAGTTGAACACCTGGGTTTTGGTGGGGTCGGCATAGAATTCCATGCCTACCATAGGATTCTCGACACCACTGTAGACATAGTTGCTGAGCCGGTAGACATAGGCTGTCTGATCCAGCGAGGGAAGCTCGTCAAGGGCTGCCTCCATATAGGCAGTGTCAGCGAGAAGGTCTGCATAGTCCTCAAACTGCTCCGGATGATTCGGCATGATGCTGCCCGCGTCCGGATTCTTGCTGCCGTAGGCACCCTGATAGCCGAAGCGGTAGGGTCCGGGATGACAGGAGATCTCGACGGCAGCGCCGTTCACGGCGATCTCCGGCACCGGATCATTCAGCCCGCCGGAATAGGGATAGAGCAGGGTCATGGTCTTATCCTCGCCGCTTTCGTTGGTGAGGGTATAGGTGTCGGTGATGAGGCTTTCCCTATTCTGGGAGGAAAAGTCAAAATTGACATTTCTCCGGGCGCTGATGCCATCGGCATTCCCCTGTATGCTCATGGGGAGGATCGGCCCACGATAGATCATATAGGACAGATCCCCGCTGCTTCCCGCACCGCTTCTTGGGCCAAAAAGGAAAGAAAAGAGTGACGGCAGGAGGATGATTACTGCCAAAATGGCCGCAGCCGTAGCGATCCATCTCCTCCATCCGGGTGAGGCTTTTTGTTTTGCGCTATCGATATACTTGTCATCGGCTTCGCCGATGATGTTCAGAAGGTCATCCGCTTTCATTTACCAGCCCTCCTTTGTGAGCAATTCCCGAAGCTTTTTCCTTGTGCGGTGCAGCATGGAGGCGGTTTTGCTTTGAGAGAAGCCAAACTGCCGGGAGATGGCTTCGATGGAATCCAGATACCAGTAGCGGCAGAGGAAGACACTTCGCTCGGTCTGAGGCAGCCGGTTCAGAAAGCGATTGATAAGCAGGATCTGCGCGTTTCGTTCTGCTTCGCCTTCCACATCGGCTCTGCCGGACACGCATTGTCCCAATTCTTCCAGAGCAAGGGGCAGCTCTCCCCCGCCCCGCTTCTCCGCGCCCCGTTTTCTCCACCGGTCAATGGAGATCCGCCGGGTGATCTTTCCCAGAAAGGTGGAAAGGATCGATGGGCGGTGGGGCGGCATGGCGTTCCACGCATCGAGGTAAGTATCGTTGACACATTCTCCGGCGTCCTCATGGTTCTGAAGGATCCCATAGGAAATGCCGCTGAGATAATTGCTGTACTTGATCTGCGTCTGCACGATGGCTTCCTCCGAGCGCTCCCAGTATAATGTGACGATTCGTTGATCCTCCATTTTGACACCCCCGGTATGATTTGTTTGATACGAATGCTGATAGGTATGAAAGGCGCTTCACCTGTCTACTCGCAAAAACAGGGAGATCATTGCGCGGAAACAGACAAAAATTTCCCTGCTTCCCTTGCGGAAATGCAGGGGAAGGTTGGCAGCTTGAGCGAGAAGGCAAAAAACCCGGAGGGCATTGCCCTCCGGGTGGGGGATTATTTCAGGAAGCCGTCGAGGATCTTCTGCTCTGCTTCTTCGTAGCTCAGACCCAGGGTCATAAGCTTCAGGATCTGTTCGCCGGCGATCTTGCCGATGGCGGCCTCGTGGATCAGGCTGGCGTCTACATGGTTGCAGGTGATCTCGGGGATGGCCCGGACCTTGGCATTGCCCATGATGATGGCATCGCACTGCACATGGCCGAAGCATTCCTGATTGCCGGTGACCCGGGGATAGAAGATCTGGGTGGAATCGTCCTGGGCAACGGAGCGGGAAATGACCTGGGTGCGGCTGCCCTCACCGTCTAAGAAGACATCCATATCCGAAACAGCTTTCTGTTCGCCGTGGGTCAGGAGCTTTTCAGTGATGACGATCTCGGAATTTGCGCCCTGCAGCACTGCCTTGGTGTAGCGGGTGGTGTCATCCACGCCCCGGATCTGCACGGTTTCCAGATTGACGGAGGCGCCTTCCTCTAAATACAGCACGGTCTGGGGATTCAGGATGCGCTTGCCCTGACCGTCACCCTCGCCGTAGTGCTTTTCCACATAGCTGACCTTGGCATTCTTGCCCACATAGAAGGTGTGGATGCCGTTGTGCTGGCTGTCGCCGCAGCCGCCGCAATTGTGGATGCCGCAGCCTGCCACGATGTTTACCTCGGCGCCTTCGCCGATGAAGAAGTCGTTATAGACCGTGTCCTGAAAACCGGAGGCGGTGAGCACCACCGGGATATGGACGGATTCGCCCTTGGTGAAGGGCTTGATGTGGATGTCGATGCCGTCCTTGTCGGTTTTGGAGATGATCTCGATGTTTTTGGTATTATGTCTGTACTGCTTCTGCCCGTCAGAGCGGATGTTCACCGCGCCGTTGGGGATGGCGGCCATATCCGCCACTTCCTGCAGGATTCGCTTTTGGATTTCATTCAGCATTTTTTGTCCACCTCCAGCATATTGCAGCCCGTTACGGTTTCTGCCATGATTTTGGGATAGATTCTCTCTACACTGCCCCGGTCAAGGAGCTTGCCGCCGCCGATGAGGATGATCTCGTCTGCCAGACGGATGATGCGCTCCTGATGGGAGATGATGATAATGGTTGCCTGCTTCTGATCGTGGATCTCCCGGAAGGTGTCGGTGAGGCGGGCGAAGGACCAAAGGTCGATGCCGGCTTCCGGCTCGTCGAAGATCATGATCGGGGTCTTTCGGGCCAGCACCGTGGCGATCTCAATGCGCTTGACCTCGCCGCCGGACAGGCTGGTGTCCACATCCCGGTCGAGATAATCTCTGGCGCAAAGACCCACCTTGGTAAGATAGGCGCAGGCTTCGTCATGCCCCAGTGCTTTGCCTGCGGCGATGGCCAGAAGGTCGCGCACCTTCATGCCCTTGAAGCGGGGCGGCTGCTGGAAGCCGTAGGAAATGCCCAGCTTTGCCCGCTCGGAGATGCTCAGGTTGGTGATGTCCGTGCCGTTTAGCAGGAGCTGGCCGCCGGTGGGCTGGTTGATGCCCATGATGACCTTGGCCAGGGTGGTCTTGCCGCCGCCGTTGGGGCCGGTGATGACGATGAATTTTTTGTCCTCAATGGTGAGGGAGACATCATTTAAAATATCAGTGGTGCCGTTCTCGTCGGTGACGGAAAAGCACAAATTCTTCATTTCAAGCATAGTTTTGTCCTCTTTATATGAAATGGGTGGATGGTTGGGGAATACAGGGTAGTTTTCCCCGTCTTTCAACGGTTATGTAGGTTCAGCGCACCAGCAGTACGATCAGAACCGCGATCTGCCAGAGGAGACCTGCAATATTCACCGCCCAGAAATACCAGTGCAGCGTCTTGTGGTGCCAGAGCTTCATGCCCAGCAGCGCGCCCAATGCGCCGCCGAAGAAGCCCACACTCAGGAGAACGGCCTCAGAGATGCGCCATGCGCCGGCTCTTGCCTTGAGCTTGTCTGCCCCATAAAGGATCAGGGCGGCAAGGCTCATCACTGCTAAAATAATCAGATAAAATTTCATGGTTCCTCCTATTTTCCCATCCAGGGCCAATAGCGCCGCAGGCTGGGCCACACAAAAATGGGATCCAGAAAAAAGAACAGATCCAGAAGGGAGCCGCCAAGGATCGCAATACAGGCAATGCCCACGATGCTTGTGCCGATGCTGATGCGGAAGGGCAGCTTTCTGCCGCTTCGCAGCAGCCAGATGTGGCATACGGCTTTCATGGTGAATAAGATCGCCATGGCAAGGCAGTAGGGGAAGAGCTGGGGTACCAGACTTTGAATCTCTTCAAATAATTCAATATACGGCTCGATCCCTGACTCCTGCATGATCTGCAGAAACACATCGACATTCAAACAAACAAATACAGAACAAAGAAAACTGAATGCCATATAGCAGGAAAACACCGCCAGAACGATCATCCACAGCTTGGTTCCGCCGAAGAAGCGCACCTTTTTTGGCTTTCCCGGGTCCTGGGGCTGTACCCACGGCTGCTGCGGATCCCAGACTTGCTGCGAGTTCCACTCTTGCTGTGGGTTCCACTCCTGCTGCGGGTTCCACTCCTGCCGGGGCGGTTCGTTTTGGGTGGGCTGCTGGTTCATTCGGGGAGGCGGCGTGGTATACCGGCGCACCAGTGCCCCGCAGTCGGGGCAGATCAGGGTCTCGTCCGGCACCTCCTTGCCGCAGTTATAGCAGGTTTGCATGGTCTTTCCTCCTTCCCCCTTGGGGGGAAACAGATCTTACCCTATATTATAATGGAAAATGCACGATTTGACAAGTACACTTGCACAAAAGAGAGATTTGTCTTATAATAAAGAAAATGGGGAAGCAGCGACATATTGCTTCCCGGAGCGGAGGATCTTTTCATGAAACGCAAGGATTATATCACCTGGGACGAATATTTTATGGGCGTTGCCATGCTGGCAGCCTGCCGCAGTAAGGACCCCAATACGCAGGTAGGCGCCTGCATCGTATCCCCGGACAATGTCATCATCTCCACCGGCTACAACGGCCTGCCCAACGGCTGCTCCGATGACGAGTATCCCTGGGACCGGGAGGGGGAGGAGACCAAGTACCCCTTCGTGGTCCACGCGGAGCTGAATGCCATTTTGAATTCCGGCGGCAGACGGCTGGACGGGGCACGGCTGTATGTTGCCCTGTTCCCCTGCAACGAGTGCGCCAAGGCCATCATCCAGAGCGGCATCCGGGAGATCTTCTACCTGTCGGACAAGTATGCCGATACCCCCAGTGTGCGCCACTCCAAGCGGATGCTGGACAGCGCCGGGGTGCGCTATCAGCAGCTCACCCCCCGCCTCGACAGCATTACCCTGAACTTTAACGCACAGAAGTAATGCCACTGCGTTATGTAAACTCGCCTGTCGGGCTCCTGCGCCTTTCAGGTACGGACGCGGCACTGCATGAGGTGCGCCTTGTGGGAGAACCCGGCCCGGAAGAAGATCCTGTGGCCCTTTCCCTGGGGGAACAGGAGTTAAAAGCCTATTTTGCAGGCACTTTGCGGGAATTTACCGTACCCACACAGCCCCTCGGCACAGAATTTCAGCGCACCGTGTGGGCTGCCCTGAAAACCATCCCCTATGGCGAGGTCCGCACCTATGGGCAAGTGGCCGCCATGATCGGGAAGCCAAAAGCTGCCCGGGCGGTAGGTCAGGCCGTGGGCGCCAACCCCTGCCTCATCCTCATCCCCTGCCACCGGGTGGTGGCCGCAAACGGCATCGGTGGCTTCTCCTCCGGATTAGAGGTCAAACGGCAGTTGCTTGCCCTTGAGAACCCGACATATTCCGCAGCGCACCCGCCTCTGAGAATGTAGGGGCGGATACCATCCGCCCGCGCAGGGAATGTGCCGTTTATAAGAGAATTCCCGGCGAATTCGCAGCATTTATGTCAATCGGGGGACGGTCCCCCGATCGACTTGTCGATCAGGGAACCGTCCCCTGATTGACCGCTGTACGACCAAAGGCTCCTCCTTTAAAAAGGGGAGCCTTTGGCGCGCTGCGATCCTGATCGACTTCATCTTTCGGCGGTGGATTTTTGCCGACTTTTTCACGATTTTTTTGCTTTTTTGTCGATTTTTCAAGGAAACACTTTACATATTCCGGATGTTATGGTATATTATCCGGTGTACGGCCTTTTTCATGGTGAAAACTGGATTGGTACATAGGTCGAAAATCGGACATACTCCTACCAAAGAGGGTATTTTTTGTGATTAAATATATAATTCACGGCGGCAAGCCTTTGAATGGGCGGGTCGTCATCAGCGGCGCAAAGAATGCTGCCGTCGCCATTCTGCCTGCCACACTGCTGGTGGATGGCGTTTGTAAAATCGAAAATGTTCCGGATATTTCCGATGTGCGCCTGCTTCTGGAGATCCTGGCCCACATGGGGGCGAAGATCCGTCGGCTCAGTCCCAACGAGCTGGAGATCGATTGCACCCGCGTGCATGACGGCGTGGCTCCCATGGAGCTGGTCCGCCGTTTCCGCGCATCTTATTATCTGATCGGCGCACAGCTTGGCCGCTTCCGCCATGCCCAGGTGGCTCTGCCCGGCGGCTGCAACTTCGGACCCCGCCCCATTGATCAGCACATTAAGGGCTTTTTGGCTATGGGTGCGGATGTTTCTCAGGAGGGCAATTTTGTATACGCCACTGCTCCCGAGAATGGTCTCAGAGGCGGCAGAGTGAACCTTGATGTGGTGAGCGTAGGCGCTACCATGAACATCATGATCGGCGCAGTGCTGGCCAACGGCACCACCATCATTGAGAATGCCGCCAAGGAACCCCATATTGTGGACCTTGCCAACTTCCTCAATACCATGGGTGCAAAGATCTCCGGTGCGGGCACCGATGTGATCAAGGTCAGAGGTGTTCGCTCCCTGCGGGGTGGCTTCTACTCTATCATCCCCGACCAGATCGAGGCAGGCACCTATATGGCCGCTGCTGCTGCCGCAGGCGGTGATATCCTTGTGCAGAATGTCATTCCCAAGCACATGGACTGCATCAGCGCCAAGCTGCGGGAGATGGGGGCCGTCGTCACCGAGTATGACGATGCCATCCGGGTGGAAAAGGTCCGCCGTCTTCGCCGCGCCGGCGTGAAGACCATGCCCTATCCCGGCTTCCCCACGGATATGCAGCCCCAGATCGGCGTGTGCATGGCCTTAGCCAAAGGCACCAGTGTGATCACCGAGGGCATTTATGACACTCGCTTCCGCTACTGCGCGGAGCTGAACCGCATGGGCGCTTCCATTCAGGTGGACACCAAAATGGCGGTGATCGAGGGCGTGGAAGAGCTGCACGGCTGCATCGTCAAGGCCTGCGACCTTCGTGCCGGCGCTGCCATGGTGATCGCCGGTCTGGCCGCCGACGGCGAGACCACGGTGGAGGATGCCCATTATATTGAAAGAGGCTATGAGTGCTTCATCGACAAGCTCACCGCCCTGGGCGCCGACATCCGCCGCATCGAGACCCCCGACCGGGCCAAGGCGGAAAACGCCGGATAATCATGAACCATACCGCCGGAAACGAGATCGTTTTCGGCGGTTTTTGTAAACCAGCACCATCAATCGGGGGACCGTCCCCTGATTGATCCCGCTTAGGAGAAAACTATGGATTTATGTGACATCAATCAGATCAAGGCATTATTAGCGGCCCATGGGTTTCATTTTTCCAAGGCCAAGGGGCAGAATTTTCTGACGCAGGGGTGGGTACCTGCCCGAATCGCGGAAGAATCCGGGGTGGATGAAAGCTGCGGCGTTCTGGAGGTGGGTCCCGGCATCGGCTGCCTGACGAAGGAGCTGTGCCTCCGGGCGGGCAAGGTGTGCGCCGTGGAGGTGGACACCTCTCTCAAGCCCATTCTGGCCCAGACCCTTGGAGAATTCGACAATTTATCCATCGTCTACGGCGATGTGCTGAAGCTGGATCTGCAAAAATTAGTCAGCGAGCAGTTCCCGGACAAAAAGCCCATGGCCTGTGCCAACCTGCCTTACTACATTACATCCCCCATCTTGAGCGCCCTTTTGGAAAGCCGCCTGTTCTCTCAGGTGACGGTGATGGTGCAGAAGGAGGTGGCCCAACGCATCTGCGCGCCCGCGGGAGATGGGGAGTATTCCGCTTTTTCCGTGTTCTGCCAGTATTACAGCCGGCCGGAGCTTTTGTTTGATGTGCCGCCCCACTGCTTCATCCCCCAGCCCAAGGTGACCTCCAGCGTCATCCGTCTGACCATGCGGGAGGAACCGCCCTGCGAGCTTTTGGACGAGGGATATTTCTTCCGTACCGTCCGGGGCGGCTTCGCCATGCGAAGAAAGACCGCCTGCAATGCCTTGGGCAGCGCCTTCCCCAAGCTGGGCAAGGCCGGCATCGCCGAGGTGCTGGAAGCCTGCGGCCACGCACCCACGGTGCGCTGTGAGACCATGGACATTCCCGCCTTTGCCGCCATCGCCAATGAGATCTACCGGAGGGAACACAATGTATAAATATGTATTTTTGGACACCGACGATACCATTTTAGATTTTCTGAAAACCGAGCGTCAGGCCATCACCAAGACCTTCAAACAGTTCGGCCTCGACCCCACCGATGAGCTGATCGCCCTGTACAGCGGCATCAATCAGAGCTGCTGGGAGCGGCTGGAGCGGGGCGAGATCACCAGAGCCAGAGTTCTCATTGAGCGCTTTGAGTTGCTGTTTGCCGAGCTGGATGTGGACCTCGACCCGCAGGAGGTGGAGGATGTCTATCAGGCCCTTTTGGGCGAGAGTCACTTCTTTGTGGAGGGCGCGGAGGACATCATCGCCTATCTTTCCCCCAAATATCACCTGTACATCGCCTCCAACGGTGTGGCGGCAACGCAGGATTCCCGTCTGGCAAGCTCCGGCATTCTGCCCCACTTTGACGATGTGTTTATTTCCGAGCGCACCGGTTATCATAAGCCGGAGCGGGAATACTTTGACTACTGCTTCGCCCGCATCCCCGGCTTCCGCCCCGAGGAGGCCATCATCGTGGGCGACAGCCTCAGCTCCGATATTTTAGGCGGCAAAAACGCCGGCATCGCCACCTGCTGGTTCAACTATCGAAACCGCCCCGCAAGAGAGGATATCCAGCCGGATTATACGATCTATAAATTGGAAGAGCTGAAGGAAATCCTTTGATTTTGACCACAGAACTTTCGGTCAATCGGGGGACGGTTCCTCGATTGACTTGTCAATCAAGGAACCGTCCCCCGATTGACATCCGATATAAGGAGGAACACTCATTTGAAAAAGACGACCCTTAGAAATTATGCCCGGCTGATTGTCCGTACCGGGGTGAATGTGCAAAAGGGACAGGAGGTCTTCATTGCCGCCGGGCTGGATCAGCCGGAATTTGTGGCCATGGTGGTGGAGGAAGCCTATCGGGCGGGCGCTGCTAAGGTGACGGTGGACTGGGAATACCAGAGCCTCACCAAGCTCCATGTGCGCCACCAGAGCGCCAAGACCCTTGGCACCGTGACGGAGGAGCAAAAGGCCCGCTGGCAGCACTATGTGGACGAGCTGCCCTGCCGCATTTATCTTCTCTCCGATGACCCGGATGGTCTGAAAGGTGTGAATCAGGAAAAATTAGCCAAGGCGCAAGCCGCCCGCTATCCCATCATCAAGCCCTATCGGGACAAGATCGAAAACCGCTACCAGTGGTGCATCGCCGCGGTGCCGGGCAAGGCATGGGCGAAGAAGCTCTTCCCCGGCCTCAGAGCAAGCTCTGCCGAAAAGGCCCTGTGGGAAGCCATCCTGAAAGCCGCCAGAGCAGACGGTGACGACCCCGCCGGGGCATGGGAAAACCACAATCAGACCCTTCACAGCCGCTGCGATTATCTCAATCAGCGAAAGCTCCGCTCCCTTCATTACTACGGGGACAACGGCACCGACCTGTGGGTGGGCATGATCCCCGAAGCAAGATTCTCCGGCGGCAGCGAAAAGAGCCTGCAGAACATCGTATTTAACCCCAATATCCCCTCCGAGGAATGCTTCATCACCCCCATGCGGGGCAAGGCAGAGGGCATCGTGTACGCCACCAAGCCTCTTTCCTATCAGGGTCAGCTCATTGAGGATTTCTGGATCCGTTTTAAAGAGGGAAAAGCCGTGGAATGGCACGCGGAGAAGAACGAGGCGCTTTTAGGCCGCCTCATCGGCATGGACGAGGGCAGCGCCTACCTTGGCGAATGCGCCTTAGTGCCCAACAGCTCCCCCATCAGCGAAATGGGTCTGATGTTCCTCAACACCCTGTTCGACGAAAATGCCGCCTGCCATCTGGCATTGGGCATGGGTTTTGCGGACACCATTGAGGATTTTGAAAACCGCACTTTGGAAGAATGCCGCGCCCTTGGCGTCAATGATTCCATGGTGCATGAGGACTTCATGATCGGCTACGCGGGCCTCAACATCGACGCGGAAACCGAAGACGGCGAAACCATCCCCATTTTCCGAAAGGGCGAATGGGCCTTTGAATAAAACAACAACCCGGCCTGAATGCAGGAAATCCTGTGTTCAGGTCGGGTCTTATCATCAAAGAATACCGGGAAGAAGAGCGGGAAGCTGGGTAAGGCTGTCGATGCGCCATTTGGCCTCGTCCACCTGACCGAAGCCGTAGGCGGCGAAGACGAAGGGAACTTCCGCGCCGCAGGCGGCTTCGTAATCCAGAATGGTGTCGCCCACCATGACAGCTTCCTCGATGCCGTTTCGCTCCATTAGAAGGCGGATATTGTCCGCTTTGGGAAGGCCGGTCATGCCGGGGTGGAGAAAATCGCACACCGCATCGTCCAGACCGGTGTAGCGCAGGAAGGCTTCGATATAGCCGTCCACGCAGTTGCTGGCGATCATGACACGGTAGTCCTTTGCCAGTGTCCGCAGAGTCTCCTTCAGGCCGGGATAGAGCTTTGCGCCGTATTCCACGATAAAGTCGCACTCCACCGTGGTCACATGGCGGAAGAAGGGCTCTCTTTCTTCGGGTTTCAGCTCCGGGGCCATGTGCTGGGCCAGTGCTTCCGGGCCAAGGCCCATGCCGCCGATCATGTGCTGCAAAGTCAAAGGTCGCATGATGCCGATGCGGTGCAGTTCCCGCTCCCATACCGCCCGCAGGGCCTCGGTGGCATCCCAAAGGGTGCCGTCCAGATCAAAAATCACCGCTTTCATCTCAGATCTCCTGCTCCAGGGTCTCGGAAAGCTCCAGACCGGGATTGCGGCGGATGGTGAAGTCGATGGCCCAGCCGGAGGTGAACACCAGAAGGCTGTGACCGCGGTAATCCTCCAGCAGCTCTACATCGCTGGACAGGTTCAGGTCGGAAAGATCCTGCACCGGGGATTTGGTGATAAACCGCAGAAGCTCATAGGGCATGGAATCCATGCGAAGGTCCACGCCGTACTCATTCTTCATGCGGTGCTGGAACACATCAAACTGCAGGGTGCCAACGACACCCACGATGACCTCTTCCATACCGGTGTTGGGCACCTTGAAGATCTGAATGGCACCTTCCTGTGCGATCTGCTCGGTGCCCTTGATGAACTGCTTGCGCTTCATGCTGTCCCGGGGACTGACACGGCAGAAATGCTCCGGAGCAAAGGTGGGGATGCCGGCGAAGCGGAACTTCTTGCCGGGGACGCAGATGGTATCGCCGATGGAGAAGATGCCGGGATCGAACACGCCGATGATGTCGCCGGCATAGGCTTCGTCGATGATCTCTCGCTCCTGCGCCATGAGCTGCTGGGGCTGGCTCAGACGCAGCTTGCGGCCACCCTGCACATGGTAGTATTCCCGGTCACGCTCGAAGCGGCCGGAGCAGATACGCATAAAGGCCAGACGGTCACGATGAGCCTTGTTCATGTTGGCCTGAATCTTGAAAACAAAGGCGGAAAAATCCGGGGAGAATACATCCACCTCGCCGCAGTCTGCGGTGCGGGGCAGGGGAGCGGTGGTCATGCGGAGGAATTCCTCCAAAAACGGCTCCACGCCGAAGTTGGTCAGAGCGCTGCCGAAGAACACGGGAGAAAGGGTACCGGCACGAACCTCATCCATGTCGAAATCACGGCCCGCACCCAAAAGCTCCACATCGTCAATGAGGGCTTCCCGGCGACGCTGACCGATGAAGTCTGCCACGGCATCATCATAGAGGTCAACCTCTACACTGTCGGCGCGGTTCTTGCCGGACACACCGGAGAAGAACAGCAGGCGGCTCTTCTGGCGGTCATAAACGCCCTGAAATTCCTTGCCGGAGCCGATGGGCCAGTTCATGGCATAGGTCTCGATGCCCAGCTCCTTTTCCAGCTCGTCCAGCAGGTCGAAGGGGTCCTTGGATTCACGGTCCATCTTGTTGATAAAGGTGAAAATGGGGATATGGCGCATGGCGCAGACCTTGAAGAGCTTTCTGGTCTGGGCCTCCACGCCCTTGCTGCCGTCGATGACCATGACCGCGGAGTCTGCCGCCATGAGGGTGCGGTAGGTGTCCTCGGAGAAGTCCTGATGTCCCGGGGTGTCCAGAATGTTGATGCAGCAGCCGCCGTACTGGAACTGCATGACGGAGGATGTGACGGAAATGCCGCGCTGCTTTTCAATTTCCATCCAGTCGGACACGGCGGCACGGCTGTTCTTCTTGCCCTTGACAGCGCCCGCCTGTGCAATGGCGCCGCCGTACAGCAGGAATTTTTCGGTCAGGGTGGTTTTACCCGCGTCCGGGTGGGAAATGATGGCAAATGTCCGCCTGCGGCGGATCTCTTCATTCAGGCCCATAACGGCAGCCCTCCATGTAAAAATATTGTTCAATCTGAATTAGTCTACCACATTTTCCACAAATTCACAAGGGGGAATCTAAGCATTTTGCCAAGAAAACGGGGCATTTTCCCGTGAACCACATCCTGCACGGGCGGATGTGGGCATCCGCCCCTACGAGGAGTATCGCGACCGGATCGTAGGGGACGATGCCCACATCGTCCCGCCGTATTACGCAGGCACCATCAGGCCTCACCGTAGGGGCCGGGTTTCCCGGCCCTAAATGGTTCCGATATGGAATCGGCCTCTTTGGGACGGGAGACCCGTCCCCTACGTTCGTGTTGTGATCTTTTACATAGAATGTCAGGATTTGCCGTAGGGACAGCCGTCCCCGGCTGTCCGTGAACAGGTTGCGAATTCGCCAGCAGCTCCAATTTAAACACAACATTTCCTGCGGACAGTCCGGAGACCTGTCCCTACGAGAGGAACTGGCCTTCCGGGATAGCATGCCAAATCTCGCGGCATACTATTTCAAAAAAGGATGTGGGAAAATGAGTGAACTTTGGACGCGAGAACTTTTGCCGCCCCGGTTTCCTTCCTTGTATGGGGACACGGAGACGGATATTTTGGTGATCGGCGGCGGGATGGCGGGGATTTTGTGTGCGCTGCGGCTGCAGGAATTGGGGGCGCGGTATCTTTTGGTGGAGGGCGGCCGCATTGGCGGCGGGATCACCAAGGGTACCACGGCGGTGATCTCTGCCCAGCATGGGGCCATCTATCACGATCTCATGGAGAAGCGGGGCAAGGAGCGGGCAGGTCAGTATCTGCAGGCCAATCTGCAGGCGGTGGAGCGGTTCCGGACGCTTTCCCGGGAAATATCCTGCGATTTTGAGGACGCACCCTCCATCGTCTATTCCATGACCGACCGCAGACGCATGGAGCGGGAGGCCAAGGCGGTACGGGATCTGGGTTTCCGGGCGAGATTTTTGGACGAGGTACCTTTGCCCCATGGGGTGGCGGGGGCGGTGGAATTTCCCCATATGGCCCAGTTCCATCCCTTGAAATTCCTCTACGGAACTGCAAGAAGTCTCAACATCCGGGAGAAAACCTTCGTGCAGAAGATCCACGGCCACACCGCCCTCACCAACCATGGCAGCATCCGGGCAAGGCGCATCATCATCGCCACCCATTTCCCCTTCATCAACCGCCACGGTTTTTATTATATGAAGCTCTATCAGCGGCGCAGCTTCGTCATCGCGCTGGAAAATGCCCCGAAGCTTGGCTGCACCTTGGAAGACGATGCCGCCGGGGGAATCTATCTCAGAAACTGGGGCGATCTTCTCTTGGTGGGCGGCGGGGATCACCGCACCGGGAAGAAAGGCGGCGGCTTCGCTGTGCCCCGGGCATTTGCAAAAAAATACTTCCCGGAGGCCCGGGAAGTCTGCGCATGGGCCAATCAGGACTGCATGAGTCTGGACGAGGTGCCCTATATCGGCCGCTACAGCCTGGGCTTTCCCCATGTGCTCACCGCCACCGGCTTCAACGCATGGGGCATGACCACCTCCATGGTGGCGGCCGATCTGCTGACGGATCTGGCGTTGGGCAGAAAAAATGAACTGAAGGGCCTCTATACCCCCACCCGCAGTATGCTCACCGGGCAGCTTTTCGCCAATTTAGGGGAGACCTTTGCGGATTACCTCATCCCCACCTCAAGGCGCTGCCCTCATTTAGGCTGCGCCCTGCGCTGGAATCCGGCGGAGCATAGCTGGGACTGCCCCTGCCACGGCTCCCGCTTTGAAGAAGGAGGCAGGCTCATCGACAACCCTGCCATGCGTGACCTGAAACGGTCGATCAAGGGACGGTTCCCTGATTGACCCAGTATTTTTATTATGATTTGATTGCTTCTTTTCTCTGCATCTGATATAATACCTGAGGTTTTTCGAATGAAAACGGAGAAAAGGAGAATATTATGTTTGAAAGTATCATTTCTTCCATCAATGACGCCCTGTACACCTATATTCTGATCATTGTTCTGGTACTGGGCGGTCTGTATTTTACCGTCCGTACCCGCTTTGTGCAGTTTCGCCTGCTGGGCGAGCAGTTCCGGGCTGTCACGGAAAAGCCCAAGGACGGCAAGGGCGTTTCCTCCTTCCAGGCCCTGATGGTGTCCACCGCCTCCCGTGTTGGCACCGGCAACATCGTGGGCGTTTCCACAGCTCTGTGCCTCGGCGGCTTCGGCTCCATGTTCTGGATGTGGGTCATTGCCATCATCGGCGCTTCTTCCGCCTTCGTGGAGAGCACGCTGGCCCAGATCTATAAGAAGAAAGGCTCCGAGGGCAGCTACGGCGGCCCCGCCTACTATATTGAGGCCGCTCTGAAGAACAAGGCCCTGGCCATCGTGTTCTCCGTGTTCCTGATCCTCACCTACGGCGTCGGCTTCAATATGCTGGCCTCCTACAACCTGCAGTCCACCTTCTCCGCCTATTCCTTCTATGATCCCAGGGTATCCCCCTGGATCATTGGTCTGGTTCTGGCCGCCATCGTCTTCTACTGCCTGATGGGCGGCGGCAAGCGCATCATCAGCGCCACCACCCTGATCGTCCCCTTCATGGGCATGGCCTATATTTTGGTGGCGTTGGGCATCACCCTCTGGAATGCGCCCCAGCTTCCCGGCATTTTTAAGGAAATCTTCGCCGGTGCCTTTGATTTTGAGGCCATTTTCGGCGGCTTCACCGGCTCCTGCGTCATGTACGGCATCAAGCGGGGCCTCTTCAGCAATGAAGCAGGTGTGGGCTCCGCTCCCAATGCCTCCGCTTCCGCGGAGGTGGCCCATCCTGTAAAGCAGGGTCTGGTGCAGGTGCTGTCCGTGTTCATCGACACCGTTTTAGTCTGCTCCGCCACCGGCTTCATGTGCATGGCCTCCGGCGTAGAGCCCACGGAAGCCCTGTCCGGCGCCCCCTTTGTGCAGGCCTCCATTCAGGCCAGCCTCGGCAGCTTCGGCCCCATCTTCATCACCGTGGCTATGATCCTCTTTGCCTTCACCACCTTGCTTGGCAACCTCTACTATGTGGATGTCACCTTCCGCTACATCTTAGGCAGGACCCCCGGCAAGGCATTCAAAACCGTATATTATATTGTAGCCTCCGGCATCATCTTCCTGGGCGCCGGCCTGAGCGCGGATCTTCTCTGGAACATTGCCGACATCACCATGGGCGGTATGACCATCATCAATATGCCCGTGATCATCATTCTCAGCAAGTACGCCCTGCGCGCCCTGCGGGACTTTGAACGCCAGCGCAGCGCCGGCGAAGAGCCTGTCTTCCGGGCAAAGAACATCGACCTGCCCCATAAGGTAGACTACTGGCAGTAACAGTTATGAAAATAAGAGCCTGCTGCGAACGCAAGTTTCGCAGCAGGCTCCTATTTTCTGCAGGCTTTGCAACCCAAAGGTGGGTCGAAAGAGATTTTTCTGCACCTTCATGGTCGATCACGGGACGATGTGGGCATCGTCCCCTACAGTTAGATCTGCGACCGATTATCGTAGGGGCGGATGCCCCCAGCCGCCCGGCGGGAAATGGTGCGTTTATATGGAGGTTTCCGGCGAATTCGCAACCGCTCACGGACAGCCGGGGACGGCTGTCCCTACAATGAAATCTGCAAGATTTTGCGTATTATCTGCCATTGTGCGCGTAGGGACACCCCTCCGGGATGTCCGGCGGGAATGCCTGCGTTTACACGGAGATTTCCGGCGAATTCGCAGCCTGTACGCGGGCGATCGATGATCGCCCCTACGGAGTAACCGCTGGTACGGTCAATCAGGGGACAGTCCCCCGATCGGCGGGCCGATCAGGGAACGGTCCCCGCGATTGACCACCGGCTGCCTTGGGACGATGTGGGCATCGTCCCCTACGGTTAGACTTTCAACCGGTGCAACAGCTTCAGTGCAATCGTAGGGGCGGATGCCTCCAGCCGCCCGGCGGGAAATGGTGCGTTTATATGGAGATTTCCGGCGAATTCGTAACCGCTCACGGACAGCCGGGGACGGCTGTCCCTACAATGAAATCTGCAAGATTTTGCGTATTATCTGCCATTGTGCGCGTAGGGACACCCCTCCGGGGTGTCCGGCGGGAATGCCTGCGTTTACACGGAGGTTCCCGGCGAATTCGCAGCCTGTACGCGGGCGATCGATGATCGCCCCCACGGAGTAACCGCTGGTACGGTCAATCAGGGGACAGTCCCCCGATCGGCAAGCCGATCAGCGAACCGTCCCCGCGATTGACCACCGGGCGCCTTTGGGACGATGTGGGCATCGTCCCCTACGGTTAGACTTTCAACCGGTGCAACAGCTTCAGTGCAATCGTAGGGGCGGATGCCCCCAGCCGCCCGGCGGGAATGCCTGCGTTTACATGGAGATTTCCGGCGAAATCGCAACCGCTCACGGACAGCCGGGGACGGCTGTCCCTACAATGAAAACTGCAAGATTTTGCGTATTATCTGCCATTGTGCGCGTAGGGACACCCCTCCGGGGTGTCCGGCGGGAAATGGTGTGTTTATACGGAGGCTTCCGGCGAATTCGCAGCCTGTACGCGGGCGATCGATGATCGCCCCTACGGAGTAACCGCTGGTACGGTCAATCAGGGGACAGTCCCCCGATCGGCAAGCCGATCAGCGAACCGTCCCCGCGATTGACCACCGGGTGCCTTTGGGACGATGTGGGCATCGTCCCCTACGGTTAGACTTTCAACCGGTGCAACAGCTTCAGTGCAATCGTAGGGGCGGATGCCTCCAGCCGTCCGGCGGGAAATGGTGTGTTTACACGGAGGTTCCCAGCGAATTCGCAACCGCTCACGGACAGCCGGGGACGGCTGTCCCTACAATGAATACTGCAAGATTTTGCGTATTATCTGCCATTGTGCGCGTAGGGACACCCCTCCGGGGTGTCCGGCGGGAATGCCTGCGTTTACATGGAGATTCCCGGCGAATTCGCAGCCTGTACGCGGGCGATCGATGATCGCCCCTACGGAGTAACCGCTGGTACGGTCAATCAGGGGACGGTCTCCCGATCGGCGAACCCTCCCCGCGATTGACACCCTACGACAGCCGCCCTCCCGGTAGTTCCGGGAGGGCGGCTGTTGTGTTGCAATTATTTGAAAAGGTTTTCCTTGTAGCGCATGATGATGGTGGCGATCTGGGCGCGGGTGGCGGTTGCCTTGGGAGCGAGGAGAATGTCATCGCCGGAGGTTACGCCGGTGATCAGACCTTCCTCTACCGCCCAGGTCATGCCCTGGGTGGCAAAGCTGCTGACATCGTTCTTATCGGGGAAGGCATCCAGATTGCCGCCGGTCGTGATGGAATTGTGCTTGCGGTGCAGGATGGTGGCGATCTGCTCGCGGGTGACTGCGCCCTCGGGATCGAACCTGCCGCCGCCTACGCCGTTGACGATACCCTCTGCGGCTGCCCACTCGATGGCATCGGAATACCACTGTCCGGTGGGCACATCGGTAAAGACGCTCTTGCCGCTCACTTCCGGTTCGCCCGCCATGCGGTAGAGGATGGTGACCAGCTGGGCACGGCTGACGATGCCATCGGGATTGAAGGTGGTATCGGAGGTGCCGTTCATCAGGCCATTGCGGTAGTTATAGCGCACCGCTTCCTCATACCAGCCGGAAACATCGGTGAAGGGGAAATTCTGATCCAGCAGCACTGCCAGCGCTTCCTCGGCCTCTACCAGAACAGCATAGTTCTTCACCTGCGTTTTCAGCTCCATGGGCAGATCATTAAAAATCTTTCTTGCTTCCCGGATGGAGGCTTCTTTTTCCAGCGTCACCTCGCCAATGGAGTCGATCATTGCCTCCGTGGCCAGAACCCGGGCGGCATCCGCCTTCAGTTGGGCCAGCTTGGCTACTGCTTCGTGCAGTGTTTCTTCGTTCCATAGCTCTGCCTTCTGTTCTTCAGTCAGGGTGTCATAGGCAGCCAATGCAGCCTCGATGGCGGCTTCACGCTCCAGCGTGACAACGCCGATGTTCTCGATCTTCTGCTCCACTGCAGCGACAGCACTGTCACGGAAACCGGGCGCCGTAATCACAACTTCCTTTTCTGCCTGTGCCTTCTCCAATTCAAGCAGCAGGATCCAGGCTGCCATGTCGGGAGTTACTTGATCGCTGTTCGGTCTTGTAACAAGAACTTCAATGGCAGATTCCGTCTCTTCAACCGATTCGACCGCAAGCTTCGGACTGCTGCCGGTGCTCGCCACAAGGGTCAGGTAAAGGATGTGCTCTTCAAAGAAGGCGGCGTCATATTTGCTCTGATCGAAGCCCTTCGGCGCCTTGCCATAATGATATTCCTCCAGATAGGCTTCCAGTTCTTCCACAGAAGCTACCTTTACCTTCAGCGGAGCGGCACCGTAATTGCCAACGATCATGGATGCAGGGATGGCTTCTTCCGGCACCTCTGCCCGCTCGAACTGCCACCAGTCGATGTTGACATTGCCGTTGTCGAAGCACATATAGAGGTCATGGGTGCCATTGAGCTTGCCGGGGTCCACATCGAAGGTGAAGTCCCGGTAGCTTTCAAAGCCGCCGGTGCCGCCCTGTGCATACAGTGTCACCACGGCGGCAGGCTCCGCGCCGGAGGAATCCAGACGCAGGCGGATGGTTCTGTTGTCGCCGTAGTAGGCAAAGCCTGCCCGGATCGTCACCTTCACAGCGCCGTTGGCAAAGTTCACATTGGGGTACTTGATCCAGTCGCCGTCGGAGATGTAGCCAACATTCTGATAGCCGTCCTTGTCCTCCACCACCAGATCGGCGCCGTTCTTCTGCACGAAGGTCTCGGCTTCCACCTTTTCATAGGGGTTGATCTCGGGGTAGACGGGGCCGGTGCCGTCGCCGAACTGCAGCCAGTTGATGTCCATATCGCCGTTGGCGAACACCACATAGAGGTCGAAGACCTCACCGGCTTTGACATCCACGGTGGTCTCCCGCAGATCCCAGCTGTTCCAGCCGCCGGTGGTGGAGCCGGTGATGCGGCCGATCAGCTCGCCGTCCCGGCTGTTCTTGCGGAATTCGATGTTGAAGCTGCGGCTTTCCGAGGCCACGCGGGCGAACAGCTCCACCGCGTCCTTTTCAAATTTCAGGCCGCTGAGCTTGATCCAGTCGTTGTTCTGGATGTAGCCGAGGCTTCTGCCGCCGCGGTCTTCGGTATCGGTGGTTTCCGTTTCGATCAGCACATTGCCGCTGCGCTGTACCCGCTCGTCATAGGTCTCCGCTTCCACCCGCTGGAAGGGATCGCGGTAGCCCACCTTCACGGTGACGGTGGCCTTCTGCTCGCTGCCAAGCTGACCCTTGAAGGCGGCGGTGATAGTGGCGGTGCCTTCCGCCTTTGCGGTGATCTTGCCCGCCTCGCAGGTGGCGACCGATGCATTGGAGGAGGTATAGGTGGCCTTGGCGGTGACATCCTCGGTATGACCGTCGCCGTAAACGGCGGTCACAGCGATGTTCTTCACGCCGCCCACATACAGGTCAACGGAAGAAGCATCCACCCGCAGGGAAGCTACGCTGAGGATGGCGGCCATATCCTTGACGGTGATCTGCAGCGGCACTTCCTTGCCGCCGAAGGAGACGGTCAGTTTGGCTTCGCCGTAGGCTTTGCCGGTGACCACATTGCCCTTGGCCTCGGCATGGGCATCGCCGGTGATCTTCAGGCCCGCATCCTTGCTCACATCCGCCACACGGCCATCGGCATAGATGGCGCTGACGGTGACGGTGGCCTGGTTTCTGCCCGCCGCGGTGTCGATCTCATAGGTGTCGGCGCTGACATTCAGACCCACCACGGTGTCCGCCGTCATGGCATCGGATTTTTCGGTGAACTGCCAGGTGTCCAGCTCAAAGATAGCCTCGCCGCTGCCGCCGCGGAATACAAAGTAGACATCATGGGTGCCGGTGACCGCATTTGTCATGCCGGTGGAAAGCTCCCGCCAGCCGCCGGAGGTGTTGGGGATCTGCAGGGTGGCGATCTTGGTGCCGTTCTTGCTGTCCGCATACACATCCACACTGCCGCCTGCCATGGAGGAAGCGGCCTTTGCGGTGAACATCACAGCGCCCTTTGCGCCGAAGTCCACATTCATGACGCGAATGCTGTCGCCATTGCTGATATTCTGCACGGAGATGACGCCGTCATTTCGCTCAATGGGGCGGATGCCCTCGGACCATGCGATGGTCTCTGCCTGCTGCAGGGCATAGGGATCCAAGGTGTCCACGGGAGCGACACCCTGATTGGTTCTGGGGATGTAGGGGATGGTGCCATCTTCGCCCCATACGAATTCCTCCACGGCAACGGAGCGCTTATAGGTGCCGCCGTCGGGCAGGCCGCCGTTGTGATAGAAGAGGTAGCTGTGGCCCTTGAAGTCCACGGTGCCGCCGTGGATGGTGTAGCAGTTGAAGTTGGGTTCGCCTGCCTTAGTGGTGTCCAGGATCACGCCCCGATAGGTCCAGGGGCCGATGGGGCCGGGGCTGGTGGAATAGGACATGGATTCGCCGGAGCCTTCCACGATGGAGGGGTATACCATATAATAGGTATCGTTCCGCTTGAAGAACCAGGGGCCTTCCTGATAGGCGGCATCGATCACATTGTCATCGGTCTTGTGGCCGCCCCAGCCGAAGGCTTCCACGGTCATTTTCATTTCCAGGGTGCCGTCGCTGCGGATGGTGGCCCATGCGGGGTCCACCTCATCGGCGGTGAATCTGCCGAGGGACACCATGTCCTCATTCAGCTTGGCGCAGTAGAGGGTGGGGTTACCCCAGTACATATAGGCCTGACCGTCATCATCGATGAACACGGTGGGGTCGATGCCTGCCCAGCCTGCGTCATAAAGGGGCTTGTTGATGGCATCCACGAAGGGGCCGGTGGGAGAATCGGACACCGCGACCGCAATACACCATGCCTTGGTATCATGGAAGATGGGGGCATAGCAGTAGTATTTGCCGTTGCGCTCCACCACCTGCTGCGCCCAGGCAGAGCCGTCCGGCTCAGACCAGGTGGAGAAGGTCTGGTGGCCCACGGGGGTGCCGTGGTAGGTCCAGTTCACCATATCCTGGGTGGAGAAGCACTTATAGTCCTTCATGTTATAGCCGCCGATGCTCTGACCGTGGCTATAATCTTCATCATGGGAGGTGTAGACCCAAAGGGTATCCGGGTCATTGGAGAATACCACCGGCGCCGGGTCGGCGGTGTACCAGCCCTGCACGAAGGGGTTCAGGGCAGAGGCCGCCGGGGCCATGCCCACGATCATGCACAGGGCCAGCAGCCCCGCGATCCATTTGGAGAAAAGTCTGCGTTTTTTCATTCGTATACACTCCTTTCTGCTGTCGGACGGATAAAATGTATAATTTAAGTATACCCTTGGCAGGGTAGGTTTTCAAGGGATTTTACCGCCGTCATAGTGGACAACATTTTGACCCCTTTTTCAGGTAAATTGCCTTGTACGGGCCGAATATTTATGTTATAGTATACTTCAGATTCTACATAATGGAGGAATATTCCATGAAACGACTTTTTTGTCTGATCCTTGCCCTTGCGATGGTGCTCTCTTTGGCAGCCTGCGGCCGGAAAAGCGGAGATTATTTTAACGAACCGGAAGAAATCAATCTGGACATCCTGTGCGAACGCACCAGTACCGGCAATATGCTGAGCTATGCCGGCGGCTTCCGTGCCGACCTGCGTGACGATGGCAGTGTCAGTGGCAGTGCCTATACCACCAGTATGCGCTTCCTCTATGACGGCAACTACATCTGCGCCAACCAGCTTGTGGATTATGACAGCGGTGAATATCAGCACATCTTCTTCTCCACGAACCCCATGGATGCCACCATCTATATGGAAAATAACGAAGGCGTCCAGACCGCGGTGATGGATGACCGCCAGCTCCAGAACATTTTGGAGCAGACCATGTTCGGCCTTGAGAGCTATGACAGCGTCATCGACGAATGCAAAGAAACCGACAAAGGCTTTGCTGTGACCGTGAGCTGCTACGCCGATGAGATCCTCAACCAGAAGGTCGAAATAAACCTGGACAGCAAGACCGGCATGGTGACGGATGCGGTGGTCCACACCTATATGGACGGTGCGGAAGTCGGAGTCGGCCAGCTTACTGTCACCTACGGCAAAAACATTGAGATCGACTACAGCCCCAGAGATAAGGCGGGTACCCAGACCACGGCGCCGCAGGAACCCACCGATGCCGAAGCAGCAGAGGCGACCGCACCCAAGACCGGTGCATTCACCTTTGCCACCAACGATATTGACGGCAACTTCCTCACCTACAACGATTTTGCCGATGCATCCATGATCATGGTGCATTACTTTGACCCCGCCGATGCCGATACCGTCAGCAAGCTGCCGGATCTGCAGAAGCTCTATCAGGACCGTGAGAAGGGTGGCTTTGTGATCCTCGCCGTCATCGCCACCGATGCCGCCGATGAAGATGTAAAGGCCATCGCAGACGAAGCCGGCCTCACCTTCCCCATCCTCCATATGGACAGCCGCCTGAAGACCTGGTATGCCAACCAGGCCCCCTCCACCGTATTCTTCAATGAAAACGGCGACATCATGACCGACGAGCCTTACTTCGGTGCCCTTTCCTATGAGGATTGGGAAACCGTCCTGGACGAACAGCTCACCGGCGAAGAGGTGGACAACACCATCGTAGAGATGGAGTGATCCCGGTTCCCGTCCTTTGCTGCCGCGGTGGAAAAATACCGTGTTTTCCACCGTGTGGCCCGAAAATAATTGATGCAATTTACATTTTGTTCACTTTTCGGTCATGAAATGGACAAGAATACTCTGTATTCTTAAACCATAAAGATCGATACGCACCGGTTAGCCGGTTTCCTATATATCCATTTTCTTCTTTTCTCTTTTCTTTCTCCTAAGACAAAGGCCGCAGCTTCCGCTGCGGCCTTTGTCTGTTTCCGGCTTATCGCCAGCCCATTCGTTTCTGATAGTCAATGATGGTGGCAAGATTTGCCTGCTCGATGGAATTGAGGTAGCTGTCCGCGTTGGCGTCAAAGATGCTGCCCTCGATATAGCCGTTGTACCAGGGCTTGGACTCGAAATAGTCCGCAAATTCCTGACGGGCAAACAGGCGGCCATGGCGGGCATAGATCTCGTTCAGGGCCAGCCAGCATTCGTGCTCCGTCAGACCGTACAGCTCGGATTCGGAGATCCGTCTGGTGTTGCTGTCGGGAATGATGTAGTCATCGTCGGAAACCGCTGCTTCCGCATAACCGGCGAAGCGGTCCTCATAGTAGAAGTCCTCTAAATTGACTTCCTGGGTGTAATATGATGCGCCGGCCAAGGAGTAGATGTCGGCAACGACGCAAAGCTCGCCCTTACGATTGAAATAGGGCAGGGCTTTTTCAATGTTGCTGTTGGCGCGGGTGGCATCCAGCTGCTCATTGAAGAAATCCACCATGTCTGTGGTCTCCTGCAGCCAATCATGGTCGTAGTTGCCCCAGAATTTGGCTTCCAGCGCCTGTCTGGCGGTTTTGTAGTAGTTGGTAATACCGGAGCTGTCGATCACTTCCAGCTTGGAAAGCTCTCTTGCCTCGGAGATGGAGATGTTATACACATAGTAGTCCGTCCATTCCCAATCCACCGGGTGCACCTCGATCAGAAGGGAAAGGGTGTCGCCGTTCTCTGCCCAGGTATAGGTGACGCTTTTGCCGCTGTTATCCCATTCCCGCAGAGCGCCTGCGGTAAGGTTTGTGTACAGCTCCTGATAGATCTCATCGTTGATTGCCCGGATCTCGCTGCTGTCCAGATTGATCTGGGGGATGGCAAAGACACCGCTGCCGTAAGAGGTGAGGTGGGTATCGTCATAGAAGGCATCCGTAACCAGCGGGCCGTCCGTCACTGCGGGGGTGTCGGGTTCCTCAGGTTCATCGGGTTCCACAGGGATATGAGGCGTCGGGTCGCTAATGCTGGGGGGACCGGGATCGACCATGGGTTCAGGGCGCAGGAAATCCACCACAAAAACTGTGGCCACCACCAGCAAGATCACCAGCACCGCGCAAAGGCCGATGATCACAGGCAGCTTCCAATTGCCCCGCTTCGGGGGCTTGGGGGCATCGGGTCGCCGGACAGGCTGCCCTGCCGGGGGGTTATATTGGAGGTCTGACCGGTACAGCGGGGTCTGAGAGGCCGGAATTGCCCCATTTCCAAAGTTTACCCCATCTGCTTGCGGCGCCTTTGGTGCCGGTGTGCCGCAGCCTCCGCAAAAGGCATGGCCCGGCTGCAGTTCTCTGCCGCAGGTTTTGCAATACATGGAAATTTCCTCCCTTGTCCTTCGTTTCTCAACATTTTAATATAAATCCTTAGGTCTCACCGTAGGGGCCGGGTTTCCCGGCCCAAAATGGCTGCAATCCGGAATTGGCATCTTTGGGACGGGAGACCCGTCCCCTACATTCGCATTGTAAGGCTGCGGCTTAGGGCAGCTCCTCCGGGGTGGGATCGGAGAAATCGATGGTGAAATCCGGCACTTCCGGTTCTGCGGGGAATTCTTCGGGTTCCTCCGGCTCTTCCGGGATGGGTTCGAAGATTTCCACAGGTTCTTCGGGTTCCTCGGGTGCTTCGGGGGGCAGGTAGCTCTCCTCGTAGTCCCCGGCGATGGTCCAGAAGGGCTTGTCCTCGATCTGCACGGGGGCCTCGCCGCCGATGCGGACGATGCTCCGGTGCTTTTTCAGCTTCTTGATCTCGTCAAACAGGTCGGCAGTCTCCCGGGACTTGCTGCCCTGCTGGAAGACGAAGTCCACCTCCGGCAGCTTGAGATCCGCCACATTATGCACCATCCAGGACAGGATGTACTTGGCATAGTCCTCGCTGCCCTTCTTGAAATGCTCTAAGAACTGGGTGGACAAAATGGTGCCCACGCCGAATTCACGGCCTTCCTTGATGATCTTTTTCAGGGAGGGGAAGCCTTCGGACATGAAGTTGTCCGCTTCGTCCACCAAAATGAACTTGGTCATCTGGCGGTAGCGGCCGGTGGCCTTGCTGGAGCCGGTATTTTGCATCTGGGAATAGAACAGATCCAGCGTGATGGCAACGATCAGATTCTGCAGGTCACGGTCATAGCCGGACAGATCGATCACCACCACACCCCGCAGCAGATCAAACAAAGAGCAGGTCTTTTCCGGATCGCCCTCGAAAAGCTGGAAGATCTGGATGCGATCCATGGCGGCCAGCAGGGAATCGTTCTTCTTGCTCAGATCATCGCTGAGATAGACCTGATATACCTGCTCAAATGTAGGCGCGGTCTTACCCCAGGTCTTGGCATCGGAGGTGATGCCAGCCTTGGTGTAGGCTTCGCTGATGCAGCGCAGCAGGGTGGTCTTCTGGATGGGGCCAAGCTTATAGATGCGGGAAATGGTATCCACAAAGGTGCTGGCGGTGTGGATATGAAGCTGAGGCTTGGGCTTGCTGGCAGACAGGGCGAAGGGATTGAAGGGCAGATGGTCAGGCTTGAGAATGGTGGCGTTGGTGGCCTCCACAAAGTCCTGCTTGCTCTCGTTGTAGTCGCCCTTGTAGTCGAAGATCAGGATGCCCAGATCGTGACCGTCAAAATTATTGACCTGCTGGCGGTAAAGCTGGGTGATGATGGATTTGGTGAGCTGGGTCTTGCCGGTGCCCATGGTGCCGATGATGCCGGTGTTGGGATGGGAGACCTGCTCGGTATCGTTGGGGTACCAGAAGACCGGCGCGCCGGTCTCCGCGTCCTCGCCAACTAAGATCCGCATGGAGCGAATGTCCTTGATGTCAATTTCTTCTTCCGCTTCCTCAGAAGCTTCCGGCGCTTCGGGGATCTCGGGTTCCTCGGGAACTTCCGGCTCTTCGGGAACTTCCGGTTCTTCCGGAATTTCGGGTTCTTCGGGAACTTCCGGCTCTTCGGGAACTTCAGGTTCTTCCGGAATTTCGGGTTCTTCCGGAATTTCGGGTTCTTCGGGAACTTCCGGCTCTTCCGGAACTTCGGGTTCTTCGGAGATCTCCGGTTCCTCCGGGTCTTCCGTGGGAACGGGGGTGATCTTGGTCAGCAGGGCGGCGCAGTGGGGGCAGATTTGGGGGCTGTCGCTGCTGAAATAGCAGTCGCAGCGGTATTCCTCCAAAAGGCCGTCCCGATAGATCAGCGTCGGGTGGTGGATAAAGCCGAAATTGCACAGGGCCTTGCCCTCCACCACTCGGCGGCCCTCTTCGTCAAAACCGTCGGAGAGGATCCTGATATCCTCCGGAGAAAAGGCGGCGGCCATGCTGCTCACCGCACCCAGACCGGGGAGGCTTTTCGCCGCCACCCGCACCCGGGTGGTGCCCACACCCGCAGCCAGAAGGGCAGCGCAGTGGGAGCAGATGCGGCCGGTATCGTTGATCTCATAGCAGTCACAGTTAAACTCCGTGACGATTTTCGTTGTCTGATTGATATGCAGCGCGGGATGGTGAACAAAGCCGAAGCTGCACAGAACCGTTGCCTTCAGCGCCAGCCGCCCGTCAGGCAGCTCGGTGCGCGTCAGCTTTTTCACATTTCCCTGGGCATACAGTGCTTCGCCCTGCTGCCGCAGGCTGCCGGGAATCTCGCTGTGCATGGTGTATCATCCTTCCGTCTAAGTTGTATTCCGGATCAGCTCCAGATTTTCCGCAAAGGTTCGGTTTTCCTTCTTGTGGAGGGCAGTTTTTCGGGGAGACTCTGCCTGCGGGGCAGAAAGGATCCCTCCTGCCTGCAGAACCTGCACCACGGGGGCAGCACCGGCAGCCGTAACCCGGGGTCTGCAAAGGCGCAGACAGTTCATTACCTGCCCATCGTTCAGGGCGACAAAAATGGTGGAACCCACCTCCGGGGCCTGCTTTACCATTTCCAGCCGCAGGAGGCGGGAGAAATTGGCAAGGTCGCCGTAGGAAAAGCCGGCGGTCTCCGCCACCAAGTCCTCCGGCGTAAGGCCGCTGAGGCTGAACATGATGTCCTTTTTCTGCTCTGTGCCGGGGTAGTCCCAATCCGGCACCTGAGCTTTCAGAACGCCCTTCAGATATGTCTCCCGCTGCGTTTCGTCCGGGAGATCCAGACGCAGGGGGAAGGCCTTTTGCAGCAGGTCTGCGGGGAGCGCTTCTTCCCCATCCGTGATGAGGATCACGAAGCAGTTTTCTGTCTCTAAATTGTCCCCAATGGTATTCAGCACGGCGTGTCGGCTGCCATATTGGCCGATCTGATCAAAGGTGAAAATGCCATAGCTGCCCTCATCGTCAGCCATCAGGTCAAACAGGGCCTGTGCCTTCTCCGCGGCGGCCTTGGGGGTCAGGTTTTCGGGGAAATCCTCTGCCCGCAGGGTCAGCGCCAGAATGTCGCCCCGCGCATACTCCGAGGCGTCAGCGGCAGACTCCGTAAGCGCGGCTGCGGTGCTGTGGCGGCCGCTGCCGGCAGGGCCGGAGAGCACCACGCAGCGGCATGGCTCCAGACCCAACCCCAGATACAGCTCGGAGGGGGAAAGGAGCTGCAGGAGGCTGTCCCGCCAGAAATAGCTGTCGGGCAGTGTGTCAAGCTCCGGACCGGGATCTGCTCCTGCCATACTGAAGAACTCTGCTCCCGCCCAATTCCATGATCTTTCCATTACAGTGTTCTCACTCTGTCTTCAAATTCATTGAGCTTGCGCTCCACATCGTCCTTGGGGGAGGGGGAGTACATCTTCATGGCCTGATCGAACATGGCTCTTGTCAGGCAGAATTCGCCGTTTTTCAGGGCAGCCACGGCGCTGGCCGCATCGGGGTACTGCTTGGTGGCAGTGTTGCGGATCAGGGTCTTGAGGTTGCCGGTGATGCGGTCCACATCACGCTGGTTATAGCCCTCGGTGGCCTCGGACATGGCTTCCCAGCTCAGGTCGTCGGCAAGGCGGATCACTTCGCCGAACTTGCGGCGGAAGGTATGAGCTCTCAGCTCGTCACCGGGCAGGGGGATCTTCACCATTTCCACACGGTCCAGCATGGCCACATCCACATTGGCGGGATAGTTGGTGGCGCCGATGAAGATGACGGACTGCTTTTTCTTGTTGGCACGGGTGAGATTATTGTAGCTGGTGAGGAAGGTGGTGGTGAGGGACATATTGAAGTCGGAAAGGTTGGGCATGGCACGGCTCTGGCAGATGCCGTCGATCTCGTCCATGAAGAGGATGCAGGGCTCGTTGGCCACCGCCTCGGCAAAGGCCCGCTTCACGATCTTGTCCGCTTCGCCGGAGAATTTGCTGTGGATATCGGCGCTTTCCAGCTTCATGAACTTATAGCCCTGCTCCATCAGCTCCTTGGCGAAGGCTTCGATGGTATAGGTCTTGCCGCAGCCGGGAGGGCCGTAGAAGAAGAAGGAATGGACGGTGGAAATGCCAAGATAATCGTTGAGATCATCCATGGTGACATTCTTGATGCAGCTTCTGAGCATTTCCTTCACATCTTCCATGCCCACCACATCATCAAAGCCATGATCCGGCATTTCCTGGAACCATCTTGCCACGGTCTCATCGGGGATGTCCTGATTGTTCTTGCCCTTCTGGGGCGGCTTTTTCTCAGGACTGCCCGCTTTACCCGGAGCGGGGGCGGGATCTTCCTTCTTTTCCGGGGCGGCGGCGGTGTTGCCCCGTTCTTCCGGGTGCAGCTCTGCCCAGATGCGGGCCATTTTCTGGTTGCACATCTGCAGGCTGGCGACCCAGTGCTCATTTTCCGCGCCGATGGTCATGGAGGCCAGCTCGCTGGCCCGCTGGGCGGCGTGCTGATAGCACAGACCCTCTTCCCGGCTGGAAATGTCGCCCATATCCGCACGGATGGCCTTCGCCTTGCTGGTCAGGGCACGGTATTCATTGTTCAGACGGTAAATTTTATCGATATTCATCGGAATTCCTCCCAATTATCTCGTTCCGGCCAGTTCTCCCAAGGTGGCGTCGATCTGGGCCTTATCCTTTGCGGGGTCCTCGCCGCTGAAATCAAAGGCAGGGCCGCCGGATGCCGCACCGCCAACGGTGGGGACATGGTACTTCTTCTCAAGGCATTCATCGAAGGTGTAGCCCTGAATCAGGAATTCCACAAATTGCTCGTCCACCTTCTCGGCACGCTCGGAAAATACGGTGGTATCGGTGGTGTTGTCGAAGGCCAGGGTCATCTCTTCCCGCAGCTCCTTCTTGGTGATGGAGACATTGGAATCCATGCGCTGCATATGACGCAGCACGAATTCCAGCCGCTTGATGGCCTTGTTGAAATCCTGTGCGTTGCTGACGGAGCGAAGCTCAAATCTGGCTTCCTCAATGGCCAGCAGACCCACGGCGGCATCATGGATGCGCTCTTTCTGCACATAGTCGCCAATATGGCGCTCTCTGCGCTCTAAGGCATTGAGGCGCTCTAAGGCGATGGTCTCATGGAAGCGCTGCTCGCTGACGCCCAGCGCCTTGCCGTACTCCGCGATCATCAGGGAGTGCTTGCTGTTCTTTTCCAGCTCTTTCAGGTTCTTCAGGATCTTGGCGGTACGCTCGTCCTTCTGCTTTTTATTGAAAATACCCATGGTAAGATCTTCCTTCCTCAGAGATTAAGAGTTGTAGTTGTAAAGCTGGTCGTCGGCTTCCTGCACGGCTTCCACCGTTTCCGTCAGCACATCCTCGTTGACCGCTTCGTTCTCCTGGGTGTTGAAGTCCAGCACCTCCTGCACATTCTCGGCCTGCCAGTGGGCAAGCTGCTTGAGCTGCAGCTCTCTTCTGAGGGCTTCCTTCTGCTTGCGCTCCCGGATCTGCATCTCCAGCTTGGTGCGGGTGTCATCCCGGTGCTTGGGAATGGTGAGATTGTCGATCACACCGACACCGTAGGCAGCGATGAGCTGGGCGGACTTGCTGTCCATGACGGTCTTCAGCTTGGCCTCTGCCGCCTTTTCGTAGTCGATGATCTCCTTGGCGTTGTCCAGCATGAGCTGGATGCCGTTCACCAGCTCGTCCAGCAGCACGCCGTATTCGGCGGTGAGCTTCTTGTCATAGAGCACGGGAGCATCCGCCAGCGCGTTGCGGAAGCCCATGGCTTCGGAGATCTTGCCCTCCCGCTCCACACTCTGGGCATAGAGCTTATCCCGCAGCAGGGCGATGTTGGAGGCCATATGGCCGATCTCATTGGCCTTTGCGATCAGCTCCCGCTCCTCATCGCTGAGGCTGCTGGGGTCATTCTGATGGGCAGAAATGCGGGCGATCTTGAGCTTGCCCTCTTCGGTGCTGTCCAGATCCAGAATCTCTTCCCGCAGGGGTTCGTATTCTTCCCGGCGCTTGTTCATAGTGGATTCCGTGTCCGCAATGATCTTGGCGCCCGCGTCCAGCTCGCCGTAGAGCTTGACGATGCTCAGATATTTTTTGATGTGGGTCACACGGAGCTTCATCAGTTCCTCAGACTGCTCCTCCGCCTCAGGGGGAATGTTGTCCCGCAGGTAGAGAAGGCCGTGGCTCAGCGCCCGGATACACCAGGAGGCCTGATTGGGATAATTGCTTTTCACAGCGGTGTTCAGGATATCCGCGATCTGCTGCATCACAGAGTCCAGCGGCTCTAAATCATAGATGATGGTGGGAGATTCCTGAATTCTGTGGATCAGGGCATTGACGGACTTTTCCATCTGGGCTTTGGAGAGTACATCTCCGGACGCATCCTCCGGCAGATTGGGGAAGGCACCGGTAAAGATGATGCCCTGCAGGGTAGAGCAGAGCTTATCTGCCCGGGCGCGGTTTTCCTCCGCGATCTTACCGGGGGAGACTTCCTCCTTTTTCTTGCCTACGATGCTCTTTACACCGTCCACGAGCTTTTCGCCCACGGATTTGGAACGTCTTCTGTTAGCTTGTGTTGCCATGTATATCCCTCGCTTTTCATATGGTTATGGTTCAAACATTTTTCTTCTTTTACTCAGTACATATCCGCCTGCCATTGCAGCTCTTTCTGCTCTGCCTCCCGGTCGTAGACCTCCGGCTGCGGTGCGGGTGCCTCCTGCGGCTCCGGCTGGAGGGTTTTTTGCAGCATTTTCTCGATCTCCTCCAGCTCCTGCCGGGCAGGTATGCCGCTGCTTTGGCTCTGCAGCAGCTCCGGATCGATGCTCAGGGTGGCATCGGTATTTGCGAGGCTTTTCTCCAGTGCATCAAGCTCGCCCATGAGGCCCAGATGATAGCTGTCGGTAATCTCTCGGCCGGATGTCTCCGCGCTGCGCACGGTGCGCCAGATGCGGGTATATTTCTCCGATTGCTGCAGGTTGAATGCGTGCAGATTCAGGAATTTGTCGCAGTCCATGCCGTCGGAATGGGCCTTGTGCATGGTGCCGGCGCAGAAGAGGATGGCCCGCATGGCCCGGCGCATGGTGTCGATGTCGCCGCCGCGCTGTGCGGTTTCGTAGGAATTCAGGAACACCGCCAGCTTTTCCCGGCAGCCACTGCGAATGGGCTTGGTATAGGGTCTTGTGAGCCTGTTCTGGGCACGGTGCAGCGCTTCGGCGCTGGCATCCGGGAAGCTGCCGGACAGCTCCTTCGGCCAGGTCAGCCGGGCAAGCTTTGCCGCCAGCGGGTCATCTCTGGTCACGAGGCACTTTGCCTCCAGCGCCTGCCGGTCGATGGGGCCGTCGATGATAAAAACAGGCTTGTTGCCGTGCCGCTTTTTGTAGCCGTTCATCCGGTCCTGCAGCCGCTTCCAGCCGCCCGGCTCTGTCAGGCTCTGATAAATGTCCCGATAGGAGCGGGCATTTCGGAACAGATCCGGGCAGGTGCTTCTGACACTGTCCCGATACCACCAGCGGTGGATAAAATTGGCATAGTCTAAAAATTCGCTCTCTTCCCATACCTCTCCCCGACGGAACTGGATATGCTCCAAAAGGAGCTTTAGGCGGTCAAAGGTGATCACATCCGGCTCCAGCATCCGCCTGCCAAGGCAGGCTTTGAGCTGATGGAAGATCGGCACCGCCGCTTCGGCATGGATCATATCGTACAGCTCCGGGCACAGGCTGCCGCTGCGCTCACTGCGGTAGCCGAAAATGCCCTCCGGGTCGAGAAAGGCTCCCAGGTCACTGTCCGTCATGGTGGCGGGACTCAGGATCACAATGGGATTCTTGGTGCATTGGAATCGCTTCAGCAGCTCATCCAGACTCTTTCGGTTGGCGCCCCCGCCAAACAGCCGTGCCAGCACGGGCAGCCGGATCACAATGGCGCATTTTCCGTTTTTCCGGTCGATCTGTCTGGTCAGCCATTTCGCCGCCTTCGCGGGATCCATGGGGATGTCCGTGGGGCCTTTGTAGCCATCCGGGGAGAGCAGCCAGCTTGAGGAGCAGTATTCCTGATAGGCTTCCTGATCCGCAATGTGCAGCTCCACGCCCTTTGCTGTGGGATTGATGGAAAAAATGCATTGACAGCCGCTTTTTCGCAGCGCCAGCCACAGATAATCGTCGATACCGAGCTGGAGCATACTGCTGAGATAGTAACGCTGCCCTTCATCAGCAAATGCAAAATATAACGGCTTTTTATCGCAGAACAAGGTTACCACCTCCGATCATGCGGTTTTTCATTAAGTCAGGGAGATGGGCTCGGATGCGCTTTGCTGCTTGCTGTTGCGTAGCAGCAGCCGCACCTGAAGGCCATCGTCCAGCCGGACACCAAGCTGCTGCAGCTCCGGCTGGGAGAGATTGGGAAGCTGTACCCTGCGAAGGGTCTCCTGATCGTTTCGCCGGACGATCAGACCCACCTGCAGATTTGCTTCCTCCGGGATCCGGGCAAAGGACTGGCCCAGCCACTTCTCGCCCTTCACAAGCTCGCTGCCCTGCGCCATCTCCAGACGCTGGCGGCTCTTCTCCACAAGGACACCGTCCTGATCCTTCCAGTAATAGACCTCTACAGACAGTGCGACGGAGGCAAGATATTCCTCCCGATGGGCCTGCGCAAGGATCTCCAGCTGTCTCTGTGCCGCGGAGGAGGGGCCGCCGATGATCTCAATGGCGGGGAAGGCACACAGGGGGCATTCCTGCGCGCTGTGTTCATGTCCGCATACATAACATTTCATGTCGCTCACTCCAATCCTTTTTCTGTGTCCTGCACATAGGAGGCAAGGGCCTCCGTCATATTGGTGATCAGGGATCTGATCCGCTTCAGCTCCTGCTGAAGTCCCAATTCAAATTCAAAGGGAGACAGTCCGGTGCGAAGGCTAAGGTGTTCGCTGTCCTCATGGAGCCTGCCCCGCAGGGTGTCGAGGGCATCGATCCGGGCGCGGAAGGCTTCAAGGTTCTTCTCCTGCTGGGCCAGCTTTTCAAAGATGGTCCCGGCCTCGGCATAGTCTTCCCTGAGCTTTTTCTGCTCCTGCCGGGTCTTCCGGATCTTCTCATTCAGGTCGGCCAGCTCCTGTTCCTTCCGCGCCAGATCCGCCTTTGCTGTCTTCAGCTCCTCGGACATGGTAATGCAGTCGGTGAATCTGGCCTCCAGATTGGTCTTTGTCTGCTCCAGCGTTGCCCGGGTCTGGGCCTCGTTTCTATCGTTCAGGGAAGCCTGCAGCTCCTCGATCTTTCGGCTCAGGCTTTCGGTCTGCTCGCTGATGAGGGTGACCTCACGCAGAAGGCGGGAATGCGCCTCCTCCTTCTGCTGCTTTGCCTCCGCAGCGGCATTCAGGGATGCTTGCGCCTGCTCCAGCAAAGCTTCCTCCGCGGCGATCTCTTCCCGGATCGCAGTCTCCCGATCGGCTTCCTCCTGCGCGCTCTGCTGCAGGGCTGCCTTCTCTTCCAAAAGCTTGGCCTGCGTCTGCTTCAGTGCGGGGAGCGTTTCATCCCGCAGCTTGCTGTTGTCCAGGGTCAGGGCGGCGATCTCTTCGTTCAGGCGGACTTCCTGTGCCTCCAGATCGGCATGCTGCGCTTCCAGTTCGTCCGCTTTCGCTCGCTTGACCCGATTGTCCTCTTCCTTCTGGGGATTCGTGACGCTCAGGGTGGTGATGGTACTGCGGAGGCAGGCGGCCTCCTGGCTGAGGCGCTGCTCCGTCTCCCGGTAGGCCTCCGCCTGGGGGCGGATCTCGTCGATCAGCTTCTGCTTTTCGTTGATGTCGTTCTGATAACGGGCGATCTGCGTGGCAAGGGTGGTATATTCCTCGTTTTTGTCGCTGTATTGGGAGGCTGCGGCGGCAAGCTCGGCTTTTTTCTGCGCCAGTGCCTCGGCATTGCCCTGCAGGACGGCGAGAGCATCCCGGGCAGCGGCGATCTCGCCGCCCAGCCGGGTCTCCTCTTCCTTTGCGGCATCGTATTTGCTCTGAAGATCTTTCTTCTCCCCGATCCGGGCGGCATTGGCTGCCTGCTGCTCCTGCAGCTGCCTGCGCAGGGCCTCCACCTTTTCGGCAAGGGCTTCGGGATCCGCTGCCTCAAGCGCCTGCAGCGCATTGGACAGAGCATTCTTTTCTGTTTCAAGGGCCTGAAGGCGGGCGGGGAGATCCTTATACTTTTCTGTTTCCTTTGTCAGCTCCTCCACCTCGTCAAGGAGCTTATCATGCTGTTTTTCCAGTTTTTTTGCCTGTTTCTGCGCTTCCTGCAGGGCATTCAGCCGGCTCTGCAGGGCAGCAATGTCGCCATTGAGCTTTTCCTCCAGATCATTCAGCCGTCCGCTGCGGGTGGGGCCGATGGCATCAAGGCGCAGAACATCGTCCTTTGCCTGCCGGATATAGCGGTAGAGGTTGCCCAGCCAGATCAGCCGGTCGGCAAGCAGTGCGGGATCCTGAGTGGGGCAATCCTCCACACCAAGATCGGTCTGATCCTCCACATCGCCGCAAAGATCCAGCAGCAGGCTCAGTACCGCCTCGGTGGTGATGCTGTTGGCGCTGCGGAATTTCTCGGCATTTTCAAGGGTCGTATAGAATTTCATCGCTGCACCACCTTCTTTGCCTCAGACATGACAAACACCTCACTGTAGCGGGACAGAGGGATTCTGCATACCTTGCCGGATTCCGGCTCCCGCAGCAGCAGGGTCAGGGCTTCGGATTCATCCATGGAGAAGCCCAGATTGTGTACGATGATGCCGGGGGCCTTGTTGGGGAATTTTTTCTGATAGGCTGCCTGAAGCTCTGCATAGGCAGCGGAGGTCTTCGCCACAAGGGCGGAGGTAATGGGGATCAGAAGGCCCTGACGGGGATTGTCATCCTGACCGATGAGGAATTCATAGAAGCCGCCCTGGGGATTCAGGAAGCGCTTGGGGATCCAGTATTCCTTATTGGGGGCAAGCTCCTCACGGAAGGCAATGGCATAATTCAGGATGCCTTTGCAGTGCTGATCCGTCTTTTCGATGTTTGTGGCAATGCCGATGGCATAGGGGGCGGTGCGCTTGAGGGTGACAAGGCCCTCCGCCAGCAGTGCGCCGCCCATGGCGACGGCATATTCCTGCTTTTCGCCAAGGCCGTAGCGGAAGCGGGCATCTCCGGCGGCAGAGAAGCGGAAGAGCTTCTGCAGCTGCCGCTGCACCAGAATGAATTTGCCGAAGCCGCCCACCAGCACGATGTGCAGCTGCTCATTGGTGCTTTCTCTATAGGAAATACTGTGGCTGTCCATCCATTCCTGTACTTCCTTCACGCATTTTTCCAGATCCGGCTGGATCACTTCTTCGTAGGCCTGCCAGAGGTGGCAGTATTTTACCTTCACCCGGTTCTTGCCGTATTTGATGATGACAAAGGTGCTGTCATTCTTGCCCAAACGGGAGATCTTCTCGCCGCATTCGGTGACGGCATTGTAAAGAAGTTCCGTATAGCTGCTGCCGGTGGTGTTCTGTCCGCCGACCGGGGGGCGTTGGGCCTTGATATGCTCTTCTAAGGTGGTGACGAATTTATCGAAGTCGGAATCCCGGGGAGCGATGGGTGCTTCTCCCAAAAGGCTGCTTTCGGCAAGGGCCAGATCCGCGATGCGCTCCATGTAGGCGATGCCGGCGTTGCCGATCTTGCCGGAGGAATTTTCCCCCTCGCCGGTGCGGAACAGCACCTTGATCTCCACGGAATCCTTCAGGGGGGTCACATCCGTCAGGGTCAGGTCCAGAGTGCCTCCGCCGTAGTCCACGATGAGGATCTTGCCCCGGAGCTTTTTTCCCGCCTGCTGCTGATAATTATAGGCAAAGCAGGCGCTGGCGGCAGCAGGCTCCGTCACCACCTGAATATTTTTCACATTGGGGATGCGCTCGCAGATGGCCCGGAGGATGGGTCTGCCATCCACCATGCCGGCACGCATCCGGCTTTCCGTATTCCAGACCTCCGGCACGCAGATCACAAGATTCTCAATGTTCTCCTGCTTGGTCTCCGCGATGCGCAGCACCTGCTGATGCAGGAAAGCCTCCGCCACCTGCTCGGGAGTATACTCCGTGTAGCCCCGCTCCGCCAGGATCTCCGGACGGCGCTCCGTCAGCAGCATCTTGAAGGCCCGGAAGGCGCAGTCGAAATTGTCCATGATCACAAGCTGCTTCGCGTCATGACCGGTGATGAGCTGCCCGGAAAAATCCACGCAGGCAACCGAGGGGATCGCCTCGGAATAACCGTGGGGACGCCACAGATCAAGCTGCTTTTTCTCTTTATTATAGTAAGAAAAACTGGAATAAGTGCTGCCAAAATCAATGCCGAGGTTCATAAGTACACATCCTTGATTTAAATCGTTGGTGAATGATAAGTATTCAAAAAAATTATATCACATTTTTCCAATATGTCATAATAGTTTTTAAAAAGTTTCGGTTATTTTGCAAAAAACCATCAGATCTTACTGCAGGCAGGGGCTTGCTCCCGCCGGAGAAATGCCGCCATTTTGCGGAAAACCTGACAGTTTTCTCCGTAGGGGCCGGGTCTCCCGGCCCAAATGGTTCCCATATGGAATCGGTCTGTTTGGGACGGGAAACCCGTCCCCTGCATTCGCCTTATGAATCTGTCGCGCAGATCGGCAGCTATCCGGCCGCCCGTATCAGCCCGGGGTTTCGTACTGGCCGCCGGAATTGTCGCCGATGGCAAGTAAAACGCCGTCCTGACGCAGAGCCAGGGTGTGATAGGCACCTGCTGCGATGGCGGAGATGTCCTGCCAATCCGCCGTGTCGCACTGGCCGTATTTGTTCCAGCCCACGGCGATTACGCTGCCGTTTTCCCGCAGACCTACGGTGTGGCAATTGCCTGCGGCCACGGCGGTGATGTCCTTCCAGCCGGAGACAGAGCAGCGGCCGTCGCTGTTCTGTCCCACGGCCACCACGGTGCCGTCCTCCCGCACACCCACGGTGTGCTCCTTGCCGGCGGTGATGGCGGAGATCTTCGTCCACCCGGAAACGCTGCACTGGCCGGAGAAATTCAGTCCGGCGGCAAGCACGGTGCCATCTCTCCGCAGACCTACGGTATGGTTTTCTCCCGCCGCAATGGCGGTGATACCACGCCAGCCTTCCACATCGCACTGGCCGTAGCCGTTGGAGCCGGCGCAGACCAGGGTGCCGTCCCCTTTCAGGCCTACGGTGTGCTTTTCACCTGCGGCCACGGCGATGATGTCCCTCCATCCGTCCACATTGCACTGGCCGTCGGAATTATACCCCGCCGCCAGCACCGTGCCGTCTCTTCTGAGGCCCACGGTATGGAACAGGGCTGCCGCCACGGATACCATGTCCGTCCATCCGGCCACATTGCACTGGCCGAAGGTGTTGCTGCCCACCGCGTTCACTTTCCCGTCCTCCCGCAGCAGCACACTGTGGGTAAAGCCCGCCGCCAGCCGCTTATACTGCCTGCGGGCATGGAGCGCGGCCTGCAGGATCTCCGGCTTTGGCGTATGGGTTCCGCCGCAACGGCTGCACACATAGGTCTGATGGGTCAGATCTACATAGAACAGCCTGCTGCCGCAGGGGCATTGCAGCATGGATTTGAATGGAAGATGATATTCTTTCTGCAGCGCGGAGATGGGCTTGCCCAACCTCTGGGGAATGCTCAGTGTGGGGTAATGCTCATAATCCCGGCTTTCATCAAAGCCGCATTCCGGGCAGGGCCAAAGCCTTGCCTCTCTCCCGCAAACAGGACAATTTTTCATGAGGTTCTCCTTAAAACGATGGCCAAAGGCTGCTGTTTTTTCAAAATAATGATAGGGGCGGAGTATTCTCTCTTACGGCATCAGGACGGCGGCCTTACACTGGCCGTGGGTGTTGTCGCCCACGGTGACGATGGTACCGTCGCTGCGCAGACCTATGGTGTGGTTTGCGCCTGCCGCGATGGCGGTGATATCTGTCCAAAGGGAGACATTGCACTGCCCATGGTCATTGCAGCCGACTGCCACTACGGTGCCGTCCTCCCGGAGACCTACGGTGTGGGCTCTGCCTGCGCAGATGGCAGTGATGTTCTTCCATGCGCCCACGCCGCACTGGCCAAAGCTGTTGTTTCCCACGGCCTTCACCCTGCCGTCGCTGCTGAGACCCACGGTATGGTTTGACCCGGCGGCGATGGCGGTGATTTTCTTCCAGTGAGAGACATTACACTGCTTGTCGGAATTTGCGCCGGTGGCCAGCACAGAACCGTTCAGGCAAAGGCCGACGGTATGGTTGGCGCCTGCGGTGATTGCGGAAACCTCTGACCAGTGGGTCACATTTCCCTCCCCAAAGAAGTTGTTGCCTGTGGCAACCACCCTGCCGTCCTTTTTCAGGCCGATGGTCTGGTAGGCGCCCACGGCAATGGAAACAATGTGATCCCAGCCGGGAAGATTGATGAGGCCCATGCCATTGACACCGGCGCAGATCACAGCCCCGTCCTTGCGCAGACCTACTGTACGGTTCCAGCTTGCACACAGGAAGGTGATATCCTTCCACTGCTCAACATTGCACTGGTTATAAAGGTTCATGCCCACGGCGCGCACTGTGCCGTTGCTCAGCAGCACTGCCGTGTGGAAGTCCCCGGCGGTGATGGCAATGGGGCGGACAAATTTCGGGTCCTTGAGGCGCTGGGCTCTGTACTGATCTGCGGCAAGCACCTCTGCCTGCTGCAGGGTACGGGCTGCACCGCAGCGCTGACATTTCAAGGCTCTGCTTGCCAGAACCAGACAGAAGCTGCTGCCGCCGCAATCCGGGCAGCAGAGGACATCCACGGTCTTTTGCCGCAGGCGGGAAATGGCTCTGCGCCCGGAAGGGATGGGCATCAGCGTGGGAAAGGCCTCATAATTACAGCTTCCGTCAAAATGGCATTTTTCGCACTGCAGTGCTGCATTCTCTTTTCCGCACACCGGGCATTTCCACATGGTCCAGGACCTCCTTGCCGTCAAAAGGGTATATAACCCCAATTTTGTCGTATTTTATCACGAATTCAAGATGAATACAAGACACAGTTGCAAAATACATCATCCCGCGCCGTATTACAGATCGGTCAATCAGGGGACGATTCCCTGATCGGCTTGCCGATCGGGGGACTGTCCCCTGATTGACCGAACCAGCCACCCAGAATCGCAGCGCACCAAAGCCTCCCCTTTTTAAAGGGGCGGTGGGCCGCCAAAGGCGGGTCGGAAGGGATTTTACCGCACCACCAAGTCCGCAACAGACCTGCGACTGCCTGCACGATCCCTCAGTCTGCTTTGCAGACAGCTCCCTTCCTTGAGAAGGGAGCCTTTGGTGCTCTCGCCCGGGAAATGTTGCGAATTCGCCGGTAACCTCGATAAAAACGCAGGCATTCCCGCCGGACACCCCGGAGGGGTGTCCCTACGCGCACAATGGCAGATAATACGCAAAATCTTGCAGTTTTCATTGTAGGGACAGCCGTCCCCGGCTGTCCGTGAGCGGTTGCGATTTCGCCGGAAGCCTTCGTGTAAACGCGGCATTTCCCGCCGGGCGATCGATGATCGCCCCTACGATATCTTTCCACTTTCCACTGTCCACTGTCAACTGTCAACTGTCCACTGTACCCTTCTGCCCAACGGTCAAAAACAGCCCTCCGAACTTCCGGAGGGCTGTTTTTGTGCCTGGATTACTTGGCTTCAAGGTAGCGCATGATGATGGTAGCAATCTGTTCGCGGGTGGCGCTGTTCAGGGGGTTAAGGTAGGTGACATTGTTCACGGATGCACCGGTGATGATCTCGTTTTCAATGGCCCATACCATTGCGGTGGTGGCGAAGGTGCTGACATTGGATGTGTCCGGGAATGCCTTCAGGTCGCCTTCCACCTTGGGTGCGCCATTCTTGAATGCCTCATAGCGATACAGGATGGTTGCGATCTGCTCGCGGGTGATGACCGCTTCGGGAGCAAACTTGCCGCCGCCAATGCCGTTGACGATGCCATTTGCCTCGGCCCATTCCACAGCCTTGGAGTACCAGCTGTCAGCGGGTACATCGGAGAAGGTGCCCTTCAGTTCCACTGCGGGCTCGTTCTCTACACGGTACAGGATGGTGACCAGCTGAGCGCGGGTCAGGGTGCCCTCGGGGCTGAACTTGCCCTCGCCGGTGCCGTTCATCAGCTCGTTGGCTACGGCGTAGTCGATGCCGGGATGCGCCCAGTGCTCCTTGCCGGGCATATCGGAGAAGATGGCACCGGGACAGACATGGACAGGCGCTTTTGCACCGCACAGTGTGCAGACATCTTCCTTGTAATTGTGACCGATCGCCTCGGTCTCGTCACCAACATAGCTGTCACCGCACTTGGCACAGGTATAGGTGGTATAGCCCTGTTCCGTGCAGGTGGCAGGGGTGATAACGCCGTCGTAATCATGTTCATGATCGGCGGATATCTTGGAGACTGCAATGCGGTCAATGTCCGGGGTGTAGCCGCTGTTGTTGAACAGGCGGATGGAATTGGTCCCTTCATCCAGTTCCACCTCCACGGTTCTGGCACTGACGGCCTTCCAGTCACCCTGGATGCCCAAAAGTCCGCTGACCTGAACGGGATCTTTATCATTGACCTTGACGGACAGGCTTCTGCTTTCGCCGGAGATGTAGTAGACACGAAGCTGATAGGTGCCGGCTTCGGGAACGGTGACATTGTTGAAGGTCAGGGTATTGCTGCTGTTGCCGCCCACATAGCCCACCACACGAAGACCGGAGGCGAAGTCCGCGTCCGCGGTTCTGGCTTCCCCTGCCAGTACGGCGGATTCTGCTTCATAGTAGGTGAAATCGTCATATACAGTGCCTGCGGGAGGCTGACCGGCGCTGAGTCTTACCACGCAGCCGCCGTTGGCCCGCAGCGGCAGATCCAGCACAGTTTTGGAGGTGACCTTCTGGGTGGAGAGGACGATGTCGCTGCCGTTCTGGTTATCCGCATAAATATAGGCGGTGTATTCCTTGCCCTCATCCAGGAAGTCCAGAGATACACTGTAGGTCTTGGCCCGGTAGGTCATGGCACCAATGTACCAGTTGCTGCCGTTTCTTCTGGCACGGATCACGCTTTCACCCGGCTGACCATCCAGCAGCAGGCTTTCATCCCATGTGGTGGGGATGTCTGCCAGCAGGGAAAGGCCCTGATAGCCTTCATAGACGAAGGCGGAGGCGGCATAGGTCTGGATGGCGGATTCATAGGCTGCCGCCATGGCAAGGTGGAAGCCTGCCGTTGCGGAGGTGCTTGCCACGGGATAGCAGGTGGGGGTGAATTCCATGGGACCGATGACATTTCGGGTATAGGGCAGGGTCAGAAGGGAGGGAATGCTGGAACCGCTGCTCCATTTGAAGTTTTCCGCACCCGCCACGGCTTCGCTGGAGAGAATGTTGGGATAGGTACGGTTTTCGCCGTTGGGATTGGTAATGCCATGATAATTCAGTACCAGCTTGTGCTGCGCGGCGAGGTCTGCAAGCTCATACATGACCTCCATGGCGAACTGGCTGTCGCTGTTGATATAGTCCACCTTCACACCCTTGACACCCATGCGCTCGCACCATGCGAAGGCTTCTTCGATCTCTTCGTGGCAGTCCAGATCGAAAATGTGGGCATTGTCGTGCTTATTGACGCCGTACCACAGCAGCAGGCCAACGCCTTTTTCATCCGCGTAGTCCACCAATTCCTCGATCTTCGCCTCATAGTCGGGCCAAAGCTCCCAGCCGTAGTCTACCAGGAAGTAGGGGAAGCCTGCGTTGGCGGTAAAGTCGATGTAGGCCTTCATGGAGTTGTAGTCAATGGCATCTGCGGAGCTGGACCACCAGGACCAGGAGGAGCCGCCGGGCACCACCCAGCTGAAGTCACCCTCTGCCGGAGGATTCAGGTCGGTGATGAGGGTGCTGTTGGTGAGGTCTTCCAGTGTATCCGTGATGATGGCTGCTCTCCACGGAGTGTGGAATACATCGTCCATGGTGACGCTGGTGATGTCCGCATAGCTGGGACTGTAGGTCTGCTTGTCGTAGCTGTCGTTGGTCTCCTGTACCAGATACCGGCCAAAGCGCATCTGGAAGGATTTTTTGCCGGAATCCGTCTTAAAGACAGAGGCGCAGTAGGGATCAGCTTCATTATATACATTGGCCTCGGACAGCAGGACCCAGCCGTCGCTGCCCAGAGAGGCTAAAAGGGGCGTGGAGTAGCTTCTTGCGGTGGAATACTGCTGCTGCACCGTTCTCTTGGTGTATTCGTAGGCTTCGTAGGTGGCGCTGAGATCGATGGTCCAGATGGTACCCTGATCCGGCAGAGTGAATTCACTGGTCTCGCCGGTGATGACGGTGGCTTCGCTGCCGCTGGCGGTGTCACCGTCCACGATGTAGCGGTAGGCCATGCCGTCCTCAAAAATGCGGAACTGAACGGTCATGCAGGAACTGCCCTTCGTCAGATCGAAGGAGAATTCACGGTAGGCTTTGTCCACCTTGGAGGTGCTGCCTGCCAAAAGGTCATAGACTTCCCGGCCTTCCGTTATCTTGATGGAATCCGCATCCAGTGTGAGTCCTCTGGAGAGGTCTTCTCTGGTGGTGACCATGCCAAGGGCAGAGCATTCAATGATGACCTTTTCATCCTTGGAGACAGAATAATAGTAGCGGTTTGCGGTATCCTTCCAGATGTTGACGGCCAGCTTGTCATCGGGAGAGGAAGCAGATGCCACTGCGCTGAGCTTTGTGCCATCCTGATAGACACCGTCCTGCGCAGGCGGCTGATCATCCTCACCGGGATCGGAACCATCGATGCCATAGCTTTCCGCGATGGCCTTCACTTCCGCATCGGACAGGGCCTTTCCGTAGAGGGCGACATCGTCCACCTGTGCCACGCAGTCATTGTCGGTCCAGGTGGAGTTGGTCTTGCCCAGGGAGTTGACGGTGAGGGTGTTCATGCTGTTGAGTCTTGCCCCCAGATTATTCAGGGTGGCATCCTCCGCAGTCTGGCGGCAGGAGACCTTTGTGCCGTTGACATAGAGGCTGATACCCTCTGCCGACACACTTACCGCAATATGACTCCAGACACCCTTGGTGGGTTCTGCGTCATAGATCACGCGATAGAGATTGTCATCATCAAACAGCACATTCCACACTGCGTCCTGGGCATAGGGGGAGTAGGCGAATTCGTTTTCGTTGCTGCTGTTGGCGGAGCTGATGATGCGGGTGTAGCTGCCTACATTGGCATCGGGCTTCATCCAGAAGGTCCAGGTGAAGCCGGTGTTTGCGTTGATGTTGGCATAAAGGCCGCTGGGAAGATCCGCATAGGAGCTTCCTTTGCTGCCGCCCTTCAGGCTCAGCACATGGTTGGACGCGGTGGAATAGCTGTCGCCGCCGATGGTGATCTGTGCGGTTTCCACAGCTGCGGTACCCATCAGGGTGGCATCGCCGCCGCTGCCCCGGACAGTGCTGCCGGAAACGGTTTCAAAGTCCCATTTGTAGATGGGCTGAACGGATGGTTCGGCTGCTGCGGCAGGGAAGCAGGATAAGACCATGATCACTGCCAGCAATACAGCAAGGACACTTCTTGGTTTCATAGAATTCTCCTCCTTGATTCATTGAGTATCGTCATCAAAACATCTGAAGATATGATAAGTATACGGGATTTGAAACAACAGTGCAACAGTATTTTTATCATTTTTTGTGAAATATTTATAATGTCCGTTGCAAAAAGCGCATCGGTCAACCCGCTCGGGGTAGATCGATGCGCTTTTACCGACATTAATTAAATACTGCTTTTTTCTAATTGCTGCTGTCCCGTTTTTTTCAATGTAATGAGGAAAAAACCAGCACATAAAAGGATCTGCACAAAGGTGGACGCTGGGGTGGCAAGACCGATGTGGAATACATTGTGGCTATATTGGCTGATGAGCCAGCTCAATGGCACACGGATGCAGAAGGCACCCAAAATGCCCTGCAGCAGCACGAATACCGTGTTGCCCATGCCATTGAAATAGCCAATGAAGCAGAACAAAAACGCGGTCAACAGGCAATCCACACCGTAGGCTTTCAGATACTTGGCCGCCTCTGCAATCACAGGCGCTTCTTTGGCAAAAATTCCCGCCAGCACATCCCCGTGGAAGTAGGTCAGATAAGCCATCAACGCACCCGCCACAAAAGACGAGGCAATACCGCAAAGCAGGGCCTTTCTTGCCCGCTCCGGCTTGCCTGCGCCCATATTCTGGGCCACAAAGGCGGACATACTCTGCATATAGGCGGAGGGCACCAGCATCACGAAGCCGCACAGCTTCTCCGCAACGCCCACACCGGCAGATTCATCCAACCCCAGATCGTTCACAATGGCGGTAATGGCAAGGAAGGAGATGCTCACCAAAAGGTCCTGCAGGGCAATGGGCACGCCCAGGGTCAGGATCGTCCGGATATGATCTTTCCTCGGCTTCATATCCTTCGGGCGGAATGTAAAGGGTAGCTCTTTTCTGCGGATGATGAGCAAAGATAACACCACACTGACCGCCTGAGCAAATACGGTTGCAAGGGCAGCACCAAGGGTTCCCATGTGGAATCCCGCCACTAAGATCAGGTCGCCCGCAATGTTCAGGGCGCAGGCAATGGCCACCGTGACCAGCGGCATCACAGAATCGCCGATGCCTCGGAAAATGCTGCCC
>SVMC01000027.1 GCA_015067585.1 Oscillospiraceae bacterium | reverse complement strand
CGAATACGGTGGTCAGCAGAACGTCTTCGGAGTAGGACTCCTCGTTACGGCCCCAACGGGGGTCACGGTGCATGTTGATGGTGGGGGAGTAGAAGTTCAGGTTGCTGCCGCCGCCTTCGCGAACTTCCTGAGCGATGTTGGTAGCCTCAGCACGGTACAGCTCGGGGTTCCAGGTGGAAGCCACGGTGGTGTTCTGAGGATAGTTCACGCCGCCACGGGTGCCGTGGAGCATTTCGGACCACCAGGTGTATCTGGGCAGGTCCTTGGTGCCGGGCACGTTCAGAGCGCCGCCGCCCAGCTGGGAAGCGGAGATGGCTGCGGTGTTGTTGATGAGCTGGCCGGCCTTCTGCTGGACAGTCATACGGGCGACCAGGTCAGCTGCGCGTTCCTCAAAGGAAAGCTCAGTGTTTTCATACATGGGGATGGAAGTGTCGATGGGAACCTCAGGAACTTCGGGTTCTTCGACTTCAGCTTCGCCTACCACATACAGTTCAATGGGATAGTTGGCGCTCTGCCAGTTGTCCTGAGAGACACCGGGAGCGTCAAAGCCTGCTTCGGCACCCCGTGCAAAGAAGACATAGTCAGAGCTGGTGGTGCTGAACAGGAACAGGGACATAACGCCGCCGACTTCCTCAACAGACCAATAAGCATAGTGGGGCTTGGAAGACACATTGGCTGCGTCATAGGTGGCGGTGTTCAGGGGAGCAACGCCTGCGCCGCCGGAAGAGCCGCGGGACAGGAACTTGCTGTCACCGTTGGTGATGAAGTAGCCGGTATACGGATGACCTGCCTGGGTGGTGGTACCTTCGGCAAAGTCCCAGATCATGTCGGCCGTGATTTCAGAGGTGATCTTGCCGTCCTCTACGGTGACGGCAGCGGATGCCAGAGAAGTACCGCCATTTGCTGTAGAAACAGCTGCGGTTTCGTTCTTCAGGGCGTAGCCATTGGAAACGATGACATACTGCTTACCGACTTCAACGGTATCGGCAAGAGTATACACCTTTGCATCGGCTTCATCTGCCGCCAGGGACACCACGGGCAGCATGCCCAGAAGCATCACGAGACACAGCAGCCATGCAATGCCGCGAGTGAAGTGTTTCATTACTTTTCCTCCTTAAAATTTTTGTTTGTTTGTACGGATTTGCTTCTGCGTAGCTGATCTTCACCTTCCCTTCTCTTATTTGGTGCCGTCAGCCCCTCGGCTGCCGACTTTGCGATGGTTCATCTTTTACAATCTCGTATAGCCAATCACACAGGCTGCCGAGGTTATAAACGGAATAACAGTCCATGCCGGAGGCACAGCAGAAAATGATCCCGGCTTAACATACAGGCATCAGATCAGGCTTTCGGCCATGCCGGTATCGCGGGACTTGACATTTCATTCCGGTGTTGTTCTCTTTTCTGCCTTTTCCGTGGGGCAACACTGCCCGCAAGGCGCCTCAGCCAACACTTCTGAGCATAATTATAATATACTTTAGTCTATTTATCTCATTATTTCAACCCGTTTCCATCATCCTGCGGGTCCACACAAAAAAATCTATATTATGTTGAATTTGAAGGCCGTATTTTTGTGGAATATTCTAGTAAAATCGATATCCTCCCCATCCCGGAGTATACACCCTGTATCCTGCACCCGACAAAAATGCTCCGTCGAAAAAACAGGATCCCTGTAATTCCGACGGAGCAATCTATGATTCAACTTATTTCAGAAGCTTGATCTTGCCGATGACGGGCAGTTCCTTGGCCTTGCCGTTGGCGGCGTTGACGATGCCGATGATGGCCAGCACCAGGAACACCAGAGATACGAGGCTGAGAAGGCTGCTTACGAAGGCCAGCCGCCAGGAGATCGCGACGATAATGGAACTCAGGATGCTGCTGGCGATGCTCCAGGCGATGCAGGCAATCAGCAGAAGCAGACCCTGATTGGCATGGTAACGGGCGAATTTGGATTCCTTTGCGCCCAAAATGGGAACCAGAACCAGCGGGCCAAGGTAGGCAAGCACTGCCATGACCTTGTTCTGGGCGATGTCCTGGGGTTCGAATTCGCCGGTGGTGTCCGCCGTGTCGTTGAGGGCGGTGAGCTTTGCGGAGAGATCGGCCTGCTCTGCCTGCACTTCAGCAGGAGCGCCGCAGGAAGGACAGAATTTTACATTATCCGCAAAATGGTTGCCGCAATTTTTACAATTTGCCATAATATGTTCCTCCATTTTCTTTTTATTCTGCTGCCCATAGACGGAGCAGCATTTTTCTTATGTGTTTTTTGCTGCGGATGCAGGTGGACGGGACGATGTGGGATCAGGGCAGATACTGTTCGTAGCCCTCCGGAAGCTCAATGCCAAATTCGCTGAGGTCGATGTCGCCGTACTCACTGAGATCGATGTCCTCAGAATCCTCAGCGCCCTCCATGTCCGTCATTTCTTCCATGCCATCAAGCATTTCTTCCATGCCCTCTTCGCTCATGGCTTCCTGCATTTCCTCCCATTCTGCCCGCTGCTCCGGAGACAACTCTTCCATAAAATCCGTGAACTCTACGCCCTCGGCGCTGCCTCCGTCGGTGAAGGTGATGGCGTTGGAGAAGCCGGCATAGGGTTCATCTCCGCCGGTGTCCACAGCTTCGGCAGGAACTTCCGGGTCAATGCTGAGATATTCGGAGAAATCGCCGCTTTCCAGCATGGCCAGCAGTTCTTCCTCGGAGTGGTAATCGCCGAAGGGGATCGCCTCCTGCGTCCCGGTGCTTTCGGCGCTCTGCTCGCCGGACAGGGCAGCATCGTCACCGGGGGTGGTGCCGGCAGGCGTATCCCTGCCGCAGGCGGTGAGAACCAATACGAACGCAAGCATCAGAAGCAAAGCAATATATTTTTTCATCGTCGCTTCCTCCTTAGTCCACACCGCTGATGGTAATCTTGCACGCACCCTTCAGCTCCTCATAAACGGAGTTATCCCGGGCGATGGTGGAACTGATCATACCGCTGCCGCCAAAGTCTTCTGCAACGGTAATGCCCCTCGCAGAAACGCGAACCCGTACATCTTGCACATAATTGTACATATCGATCATCAATCCCTCGTTGTTGGCAGTGGGTTCCCCATGGAACCAGGTGGTGAAATAACAGTACGCATCTCCGCTTCCGCCGCTGACACTGACATGGGCGTGACCATTGTTGTAAAGATCGTACTCGCAGGCTGCCTTGATGGGATGGCTGATCCAGACATTGGACAGGTCCTCAAAGCCTGCCAGGCTGAATTCCTTTTCCACCTGACCGTTCTCGGCGTCGGCATAGCCCAGCTGGATGGAAAAATTGCCATTGCGCAGCTGCCGCTTCATCGTGCTCCCGGCAGTGTATTCATCATGGTAGCTGAACATGCCGCTCATGCCCACGATGGGCAGCCCGGAGGTCATGAAGAATTTGTCTAAAAACTGCTGATCAAAGGGGGCCATATCGTGGTTGACATTGAGCTGCACCACGCCGGTGTAGATGCCGCCCCAGCCGTTGGGGTCGATGGGATCCGGGGTGGTCTGCTTTAAGTCCACCGCCAGCTTCCAGATCTGAGGCACCAGAATGGAACCAAACAGGGTTTTGGAGGTGATGACCGACTCATTGCAGGTCAGCCGCCACTGGGCCTGACCCAGCTCCCGCTCCCTGGCCTTGATGCGGCTGTTGCACAGGGAATAGAATTTTTCCAGCGCCAGGGCAGCGGCAAAGCTGCGCTGGGCATTTTCGTCGCTGGCCACATATTCCATATACTCCCGGGTGGCAACGGTGCCCACATTCTTGGCCAAAGTGAACAGTTCTTTATAGGTCTCGCCAGCGACCTTGCCCAGGGCAAAGTCGATGAGCTTGTCGATGGCCATGTCCTTCAGCTTTTTCAGCACACTTTCGCCGGTGAGCTTGGAAAGATCGAAGGTGGCATCGCCGGAGAGGATCTTGCTGAGGGTTTCGGCATTGTCCACGCCGCAGGCCGACAGCAGCAGCTCCGCCAGCACCCGGGGCGGCACTTCGCGGCTTTCGTCATACTTCAGTGCCTTTCCCTCGATGGCATGTAGGGTCTGCAGCTCTTCCGAGGTGATATTGTAGCTGCCCATAAATTCCCGGATGATCCCGTCCACCTCTTCATCCTCCAGACGATTGCCGTTGGAGAGCATGCCGGTAAATTCATGGCTGCCGATACTGAATTTGACCTCCTGATCCAGGATGGTGTTGTACTCGATGCGGGTATAGTCCACCCCGGGGATATCGCCCACATAGGCGCTGGCAGAGAGGGGAAAAACGGACAGCACCAACGCCGCTGCCAACAGCAGGCTGAGAATTCGTTTTTTCATGCGCCTTACCTCGTTTTCAGTGAATACTTCAGAATTTAAAAAACTTTTTCAGGTCTTTCAGGTCGATATCTCTGTTCTTTTTCGGCTCCGGCTTCACATAGTCGAAGCCGCCGTAGGGCTCTCTGGCGCAGAAGCCGATGCTGGCGCGGTCAGGATCGCCCTCGAAGCAATGTTCGGTATCCACATTGTAAACGATGCCGTCGATGCGCTTGAAAAGCTGCTCTTTGCAGGGGTACTGGCCTGCCTGACGGAAGCCATGTTCCAGAAGAAGCTGACGATACTGCTCTACCGCCCGTTGGGCCGCCGCAATATTTCCGTCAAAGCCTGCGGAAAAGACGAAATTGCCCGGGTCATATTCTTCGATGTTGAATTCCGAGCCGCCGCAGTTCCACTTGGGGAAGGGGGCAAGCAGTTCCTCCCAGCGGGCAAGCTCGGCGGCATCCTTCCGTGCTTTTCTGTCATCTTCCTCGATGGCAGCGGGAAGCTTGGCGCCGCATTCCTGGCAGAACTTTGTGCCGATGGTGTTCTGGGTGCCGCAGCTTGTACACACGGCTCCCTGGGCCACGGTCTGCTCCGGCAGGGCGCAGCCGCATTCGGGGCAGAATTTTTTGTCCGATGCGGTAGGTTTCTCGCAGTTGGGGCAGATCTTCATGTTTTTCGCTGCTTCTGTGGCATAGCCCTGAGCCGCCCGCTCCAGATTGGTAAAGGCCCCTTCCAGACCGGAGGTGGCGCGGGGTGTCTGCCGGGCGGCAGATTGGGTGGCACTATCGATGTGGGCCGCTGCCTTGTTGGCAAGCTCCGTTGCCGTGGGTTCCACGGCCTTCGTGACAGCATTGCCGATGGCCTTTCCTACGGCGTCACTCACGCCGCGACGAATTGCTCGTTCTAAAAATCCCATAAGTAGAATCCTCCTTTATGATGTGTGTTCTTGTGTGCAGGTACAGCAGATGCCGTCGGTATGGTCCATATCGTAGCACTCATCGCATACCCACCGCAGACAGTATCTGCACTGATTGAACTGCAGCGCAAGCTGCTGCACAGCCTGAACCTTCGCCCGGTTGAATACCCGCTGGCTCATGCCGCCCTTTCCCACGGCGCATCTGGCAAGGGCGCGTACACCGCGGCACAGCAGCGGGAGCTTTTCGCCGTACTGCATCCTGCCGCAGATCGAGCACTGATAATAAAAGCGCAGACTTTCTGCGTCCACCCGGACGCTCTGATAAAACTGTCGCATACTATGCCTCCACTCCTTCCTTGCGGCAAAAGAATTATTATTTAAGCTTTGTATTATACGAAGCTTATGTTATAATCTTATAAAGAATCCCCTTCTTTTTCTATCCTCCATTGGTGGTATTTTCAGAGGGTATCCTTAAAATTGGGGGGGATTTTTCTAAAATCAACCGGGAGGGATAGCTGTGTATCATCCTATTCTTGCAAATAATCAGAATAAGCGGCTGGAGCTTCCCCTGTGGCGGCTCATCTGCTTTGCCATGTTCTGTTTCTGGCAGATGGGCTTTATCTACTTCGTGGGGCCGTCCCTGACACTGGACGGCAAGACGCCCCTGCCCATCTCCATGGACAATGTCACCATGCTGATCGCCGTATGCTATGTGCTTTCCATCTCGTGGATGATCTTCCTGCCGTCCGCGGTGGTGTGGACCCAGCGGGTCGCCACCGCTGTCGCGCTTCTTTCTGCCATTGGCCTGTTCCTGCCGCTGGGAGAAGGGATACTGCGGACACTTGTGTATGTACAGGTATTCTGCTGCTGCCTGATGATCGGTTTTGAGACCTTCCTGATCGTAAACTATTTTTCCGAGCGCAGCAGTATTTTCTATCTGAGCGCCGCCTATGGCGTGGCACTATTCATGATCGCGCTGGTGCAAAATGACTTTGTGCCTATTTCCTTCTCTCTCTTCCGTATCGTCACCGTGGCAGCGCTGATCCTGCTGCTCATTTTCTTCCTGGGAATGCCCGCCGGAAAAGCCGCGCTGCCCCATTATGCAAAAAAAGCCGATGGTCTCACCGCCCCCAAGCAGCTGCTGTTCGGCACCTATGCGCTGGTATTTGTTGGTGCGCTGATGGCTGTCTCCGGCCCTGCCATTGCGGGAGAGATACACCATGGCGTATTCCTTACTTATCTGGTGAATGCCATCGCCTCCTTTGCCGTCTATCTCCTGTATAAGAAGTGCGGCGTACATCCCTTCCGTCTGATCCCCGTCTGCATCGGCACCGGAGCCATTGGCTTCCTTCTGATGTTCGCGTCCTCTCAGGTGAGCAGCCTTGCCCCCATCGGCTGCTGCCTCATCGGCATCGGCATGATGCCCTGTCAGATGCTGCCGCTGTACGGCGCAGTGGTGATGAAGTCGCATCCCTCCCGCTATATTCCCCCCATCATTATCGGCCTTGCCCTGGTGGCCGTGCTGGTACAGGGCAGTATGGTGGAGATCTTCCGCGCTTCGCCGGCGATGCTGAATCTGGTCTATGCGGTGATCATGATGGTGCTGGCGATCGTCTATCTGCAGATCGAACCCTTCTTCCTGTTCACCCTGCGCAGAAGAATCACGGATGAAGAGCTTGCAGCGGAGCCGGAAGAGGTAGAAGATGTGGAAACTCCCACCCCCGCCGAGCTTGCCGAAAGCATTCCTCAGGCACCCGATACCGCCGATCCGCTGGCTGTGCTGACAAAAAAAGAGCGGGAGGTGGCGGAACTCATCTGCATGGGCCACAGCAACGGCGACATCGCCAGGCTCCTGTTCATTTCTGAGCAGACCGTCAAGAGTCACACCAGGAAAATCTATCCCAAAATGGGGGTCCACAGCCGTCTGGAGCTGGCCGCTCTGGTCAGCGGACAGAAATCCGGACGGAATAAATAAAACTGCCCACATTGTTTCAGCCAGGCAGTTACTAATACACATATTACGACGGAAGCAAGCCTGCTTCCATCGTAATGTAAAGGAGCCGCTGCATTTTGCAGCGGCTCCTTGATCGTTGTTTATTCGTCGCAGGCGTCCAGAATGCTCTGTCTTGCCTTGTCTACATGATGGGTCATGAGCAGCTCTGCCCGATCCCGTTCTCCGGCGGCGATGGTCTCATAGATCTCACGATGCTCCTTTGCAGAGCGGGGAGCACGGGTGAGAATGTCCATGGATTCCCGACGGAATTTCATGATCTTGCGGATGGTGGGGGAAAGGGCATCCGTCAGTACCGGATGCTGGGACATATCGAAGATCAGCTCATGGAAGCGGCAGTCCATCTCCACCACCCGGCCGATGTCACCACGAGAGACATAGTATTCCTGTAGCTCCACGGTGTGCTTCATTTCGTCCAGCTGCTCCTGCGTTCTGTTCTGTGCGGCATAATAGGCGATCAGGCCCTCGATGCGCACCCGCATCAGCAGGATATCTTCCAAGTCCCGGCGGGTGATGCCTAAAACCACGGAACCCTTGGGGGTCTCCTGGATCAGGCGCTCCTGTGCCAGACGGCGGATGGCCTCACGGATGGGAGTACGGCTGACGCCCAGCTCCTCCACCAGCCGAAGCTCCGTCAGAACCTCGCCCTTGCGATACACACCGGAGATAATATCCCGCTCCAGCCGGTCAAATACCCGGTCTGCCAGTGATACATGCTTTGTCATCATAGCCATTCCCTCCTCACAGCCGGGGCAGTCTGCCGCCGGAAAGCTCTTCTATTTTTGTTTCCAGCTCGTGGGTCGAGAGGATCGTCTGTCTGCCGTTCTCATATTCCTTGTCGATCCATTCCTTCAGGGCCAGAACCAGGGGATCCCGCTTGGTCAGGGCCTCGGATTCGCTCAGATTGTAGTTGCCGTTGATCCAGTAGGCAATGCCCGCAAGACCGGAGGTCTTGCTGATCTGCACGGAGGCGGGACGGTTGAGAAGACGGCTGGTGTTGAAAATATTGTAGATCTCTTCATCCTTCAGAAGGCCGTCGGCATGGATGCCCGCTCTCGTCACATTGAAGTTGCGGCCCACAAAGGGGGTCATGGGCGGGATATCGTAGCCGATGTCCTTGCGGAAGAAGTCCGCGATCTCGGTGATGACCGTGGGATCCATGCCGTCGAAGGAGCCGCGCAGGGCAGCATACTCGAAGACCATGGCCTCCAGCGGCACATTGCCGGTGCGCTCGCCGATGCCAAGCAGCGAGCAGTTGACGGCGCAGGCGCCGTAGAGCCATGCGCTGGCGGCATTGGCTACTGCCTTATAGAAGTCGTTATGACCGTGCCACTCCAGATACTTGCTGGGCAGGTCGGAATAGTGCTGCAGACCGTAGATGATGCCGGGCACGCTGCGGGGCAGCGCCACGCCGGAATAAGGCACGCCGTAGCCCATGGTATCGCAGGCGCGGATCTTCACGGGAATGCCCGCTTCCTCGCTGAGCTTCACCAGTTCATTGACGAAGGGTACCACGAAGCCGTAGAAATCGGCGCGGGTGATGTCCTCTAAATGGCAGCGGGGCACTACACCGGCGTCAAAGGCATCCTTCACGGTGCCGAGATAGTGGTCCAGTGCCTGCTTGCGGGTCATCTTCATCTTCTTGAAGATGTGGTAGTCGCTGCAGCTCACCAAGATACCGGTCTCACGGATGCCAAGCTGCTTGACCAGACGGAAGTCCTCCTTGCTGGCGCGGATCCAGCTGGTGATCTCCGGGAAGGGCAGATCCAGGGCCATGCACTTTTCAATGGCTTCTCTGTCCCGCTTGCTGTAAATGAAAAACTCTGTCTGGCGGATGATGCCGTAGGGGCCGCCAAGGCGGCTGAGGAGCTTGAAGATGTTCACCGTCTGATCCACGGTGTAAGGCTCCACGGACTGCTGACCGTCACGCAGGGAGGTATCGGTGATCCAGATCTCCTCCGGCATATACATGGGGACGCGGCGATGGTTGAACGCGATCTTGGGGACGGTGTTATAATCATAGATCTCCCGGTAAAGATTCGGCTCTGCCACATCCTGCAGAGAGTATTTATAATTCTTCTGTTCCAACAAATTGGATTTGCTTGAAATCTCCAGCATAGGGTTCCCTCCTGTAAACAAGGATGCATGAATGTCTGGACACAGGAATGCAAAAATGCTTGAATCCGTGTATTCGTGTATACAATTATACAAAGAAACCATCCATTGTCAAGGGATTCCACCGTTCCCGCCGCCTTGAATGAAAAATCTGTAAGAGCTAACAAATTTTCAGGCCGCAGCAAAAATTTTTCTGGCAGAACCGCCCCCTGTGCGTCATACCTGTACCTTCTTTTTGACCTGACGGTCGCAGATATAATCCATCGTTACCCCATAGTAGTCTGCAAGCCGGATCATCAGGTGCAGTGGGATCTCCCGATCTCCCCGCTCATACAGGCTGTACTGCTGTCTTGTAATCTGCAGATAATCCGCCAGCACAGCCTGCTTCAGATCCGCATCCTCCCGAAGATCTCTGATTCTTCGATAATGATACATCATTTTGTAATCCCCTTTTTGTGGTTTCTTACAAAATTAGCATATGCGGCATTCGTTCGATTGATTTTGCATTCAAAAAGATGCACAATCATCAGTGTTACTCCAATCAAACAACGAGAGGATGGTTTTTATGGATTTTATCGAAGTTTCTCCTCTGCCGGAGATTTGTAAAAACTGTCGGGATAGACTTCTGTGCATTGAAAACGGAGAAGGTGAATGGTGCTGCGATGAATGCGACCTCCTGGGGGAACGCTTTGTGTGTGTCGCTTCCCCTTTACCTCCCACAGAAAACGCTCCTTTATAACGGCTTAATCCGCTATAAAGGGATGTCTTATACGGCCGCGGGTTAACGCCCGGAAATCCCCTCTCCTTTGGGCGTTATACGCCTTGATTCTTGTGTGTACTTCTGATAAGATAAACTTAGAGTCAAAGCCACCCGATGAAAGAGAGGATTTCTTATGAAAAAACGGATTTTATGCCTGATTCTGGCGCTGCTGATGCTGAGTTCCACCGTCAGCGCCGCCATCACCCCCGGCAAGCCCAAGTATGGCAGTGGCTATGCCACCAATGTGACCCTGACGGGTGACCTTGCCTCGGATATCATCACCGTGGCAAAGGCCCAGCGGTATAAGGGCAAAAGCGAACTGGGTTACAGCTCTCCCTGGTGTGATGCCTTTGTGGTAGACTGCGCCCGTGTTGCCAATGTGCCCACCAGCATCATTCCCAACACCCGTGGCTGCAAGGCGCTGTACGATGCCATCCTCAAGGCCGGCGGTACCAAGGTCACCACCCCCAAAGCCGGTGACATAGTGCTGTACTACTGCTCCACCTGCAAGAATTATCCCCACATCGGTCTGTATGCCGGGAATAACTACACCTGCGAGGGCAATGTGAGCAACTCCGTTTCCTATTCCGACCGCACCAAGGTGTTTTATCAGGACGGCTCCGGCCACACCTCCAAGAGTACCGTCAAAGCCTACTATGTCCGTCCCAACTATACCAACGCCACGGTACATACCCTGAGCTTCAATGCCAACGGCGGCTCCGGCACGATGAACAGCATTCAGGCAGTTTACGGCGCAGGCTTCTCCCTGCCCGCCAACACCTTCACCAAGGCAGGCTTTACCTTCGCGGGCTGGTCTGCCCAGCGTTCTGACGGCAAGTGGCACTGCGTGGGTCAGGGCTGGAAGACGGAAGCGGAGATCGCCGCCAACGGCTACACCAAGACGGTATACAAGGATCAGGTTTCCGGCACCTTCAATACCTCCTGGACCACCGGCACCACCGGTGCCTGCTCCGTCACCTTCTATGCCCAGTGGAATACGGCGAGCTATGATGTGTTCTGCTACCACAACAGCAGCGGCAAAAACTATTTTATCGGCACGGATTTCCAGTCTGCCGTCGATCCTGCCAATTTCTCCAGCCGTGATACCTCGGTACATACCGTTGGCTGGGACTCCGCCTCTCCCCTTGGCGGCTGCGGCTCCATGAAGATCACCGCAGCCTCTGCCGGTGCCTCCGGCAAGGATATGCGCTGGCACACCACCACCAATGTGAACAACACCAACGATGGCGGCATCGGCGACGAAAAGGCCATGACCATGAGTTTCTGGGCCAAGGGTACCTCCGGTGCCAAGCTCTATATCCGCTGGGGCTATCAGTCTACCAACGAATATAAAACCGTCACCATGACCCCAGATTGGACCTACTACACCCTTTCCATGGACAAGATCCCTGCCTACGGCTATGACATTCACCCCTATTTCGACAAGGCCGGCACCTACTGGATCGCCGGTCTGCAGTTGGAGGACGGCAGCACCGCCACGGATTTCGTGCCGGAAGCAGGCGGGTTTACCAAGGTGAGCGCCACCTACGGCAGCACCTATAGCCTGCCCGCCGCACCCGAGGGCAAAGGCAGCTTCCTTGGCTGGTATACCTCCGTGCAGGGCGGTCAGCGGGTGGACAACACCACCGCGGTAAAGCCCGGCAAGCTCTTCCTCTATGCCCGCTGGTCTGATGGCACCAGCCATACCCACAGCTACACCAGCCGGGTCACCCGGGTCCCCACCTATGTTCCCGGTGAACGAACCTACACCTGTGCCTGTGGCAGCAGCTACACCGTGGGCATTCTCCCCATCGTAGATGTCTGCCGTGGAGATCGCCGCTGCCCCAGTGCGGCATACAAGGATGTGGCATCCAATAGCTGGTACCACCCTTATGCAGACTATGTGGTAAAAAACGGTCTGATGAACGGCACCGGTGCCAACACCTTCGCACCGGAAGGCTCCATGACCCGCGGTATGCTGGTGACGGTGCTGTGGCGCTACGCCGGACAGCCTGCACAGGGCAGCAACACCTTCTCCGATGTGCCGAACGGCACCTGGTATACCGATGCGGTGGCATGGGCCGCCCACAACAATGTGGTCAGCGGCACCGGCAACGGCAAGTTCGCCCCCAATGACAACATCACCCGGGAACAGCTTGCGGTCATTCTGTATCGCTACTGCCGGAATCAGGGCATCGATGTCAGCGGCAAGGCATCCCTGTCCTCCTTCTCCGACAGCGGGAAGGTCTCCGCATGGGCAGCCGAGAGCCTGCAGTGGGCCGTCAACGAGGGTCTTCTGGAGGGCAGCGGCGGCAAGCTCCTGCCCCAGGGCAACGCCTCCCGCGCACAGGTGGCCACCGTCCTCGCCAGATTCCTCGAAACCATCGTCAAATAATCACCCAAATACCAACGGGAGGAACCAAGCGGTTCCTCCCGTTTGCTTGATTATGGCAATTCTCTCTGAATCGCTTTTAGAACGCGCTGAAATCCAGATTTGGTAGATAATTTGCAAAGAAGATAGCCAAAGACCCCCAAAACAGCGCAAACAGCCAGCGGAGCAACCTTGTCCGGCCAGGGAATGACGGCAAGGTCAAGGATGCCCATCATCAGCAAGCCGCCAAACCAGATGTACATAAAAGCCCGCACGAAATCCACCGGCCGCCCCTGCATTTGCAGGATGGTCTTTCCCTCCACATGGGACTCCACAATCGTAATTTCCGGCATAAAGGAATGGGAAAACGGCATTCTGCGGTAGATCGGCTTCAAAATATAACCCGCTTCCGTCCGGGTACAGGCGTAGGTCCAGTGGGTATGCCTGTGGATCGCCCTGACCAAACGGCTGCTTAAATCCTCATCCAAGGGGCAGCGGATGGTGTGCTCCGCAGATACGGAAACTCCAAGTTTCATCATTTTCTCTCCTCGTCTATTTCCGCAGCATATCTATGGGGGTAGGGGACGGGTTTCCCGTCCCAAAGCCGGTCAATCAGGGGGCGGTTCCCTGATTGACACCCCCAAAAACCGCCTCTTGTAGAGAGCGCCCTGCATACCGTTTTTGCGAGAATCCCTTCCCCAACCGTGAGATCTTAGTTCTGTGTTTTATTGGTCAAGCATCCGATTTCACATAGAAGGTCTGCTTCGGGCCGGTGTCCCGCATGAGGGTGTCGGTGCGGCGGAAGCGGAAGATGTAGAGCAGGGTATCGTAGAGGTCACCGGCACAGCCGCCAATGTGGAGTGCCAGAAGAATGGCACAATACAACTGATCCCATGCGTTTTCAAGGAAAAAGATGGGCAGTAAAAACACCGGCAGGAATGCCAGGAAAGGTGCCAGCAGGGCGATCATAGCCGCCTTGCGGTAGACATAGACATGGGGCACCCCGCAGTAGGCCACCGTCAGGGTGATGCCAAATGTGAGCTTCTGCTTCGTCAGCAGCTTGTAGGCAAGGCCATGGGTCAGCTCGTGGAGCACGATGTACAAAAGCATTGCGCCAACCAGGACGATGTTGCGAGTCAGGCTGTAGTTTTCAAAGAATCCGGTCGGTTTGATGAGAAAGACCGCCGGAATCATGATGGCGATCATGATCAGAAGCGCCACCACATTCATCACAATGCCAAATTTTGCGTTCTTTGCATCCACCACCAGCGCAGGACGATAGCCCGCAGGAAGTTCGGCCACACAGTGTTTGTTCATCGGAATCCCTCCCTTTTCTACAGCGATCATAGCACAATCTGCGGGCTATTGCAACCATGATGCATCAATCAGGGGGCGATTACAAGGTGAATTGCCCCAAAGGGCAAGAGAGGGTGGCCTGGGTCATCAATCGCCCGTGCAGGAAAGATTCCGGTTATATCGGAACTACCGGCGAATTCGCAACATTTTTCGGGCGGATAATATCCGCCCCTACGGTGAAACCTGACAATTTCTGCACAGGAATTGCGGTTGCGAATTACAGCATATCCTCACGATACACCGCCCTTGCGCCGCCGATGAATTTGGGGCGGGTGCGGGCGGCGACCACCAAGGCTTCGCCAATCTGATGGTGTTCCAGACGGAGGGGGACAGCCACCTTTTTCAGATGCATTCCGATGAGGGTCAGACCGATGTCGATGCCTGCGTCAGCCCGGATCTCCTCCACGGCAACGGGGTCGGAGAAACAGCAATATGCCCGTGTGGCAAGGGAGCCGCCCGCCTTGGGCTGAGGCACCACATTCACGATCTCTGCATTCGGAACCGCCGCGCGCTCCACAATGATGGCCCGGTTCAGATGCTCACAGCACTGCACCGCAAGATAAAGACCGTGTGCCTTTGCGTATTCCTGCAGCGCGGCAAAGATCTGCTCCGCGATTTCCGGACTGGAGCCTGTGCCGATCTTCGCCCCCGCCACCTCACTGGTGGAGCAGCCCACCACCACGATCTGACCGGGTTTGAGCTTCGCCTTTTCCCCCAGTTCCTCCATGACCGCCATGGTATCAAAATAAATCTGTTTTAACATGGTATTCCTCCGGTGTTGTAGGGAACTTTTGGGATAAAAATAGCGCAAAAAGTTCCCCAAGAAGTTAAATGCCTGCACCCTCTGCTATCGTGAATTCAAACTCAGACCGAAATAACCGGAAGCATTCTTCGCATACCCAGTGATACCCGTCTTGTGTTACATATCCTTCCCAAAGGTCATCTGCCATATCCTCACTGAACCTTGCCCAACAGAACTCGCAGTGGGCATGGGAAGAACCGGCATACTTTTGAAAGCGCAGGGATCTTTTTCTCATATGGTCATAACCGGCGCAACTGCAGCAATGGTCAAACCAATCTTTTTTGCGTTGGTCCTCAGATAATGGCTGCGCCATGGTGTTAGCCTCCCGTTTTTCTCGGTTTTCTTTCAGTATAGTATGTTTTGGTGCAATGTCAATACAGCGGCTGCAAAAAACAGCGCCCTCCCGATGGGAGAGCGCCGCATTTTTTGGATTCTCAATCAAACAGGGCAAGGATCTGATGCTTGGGCTTTGCGCCCAGGGCATGGTTCACGGCTTCGCCGTTTTTGAACACGTACAGGGCGGGGATGCTCATGACGCCGTAGTCGGCGGCAAGCTCGGGTTCCTCATCCACATTGATCTTGCAAACCTTGATCTCGGGATGCTCTTCGGCGATCTGATCCACCACGGGGCCTACCATCCGGCAGGGGCCGCACCAGGGTGCCCAGAAATCCACCAGCACAGGGCGGTCACTTTGCAGCACTTCCTGCTGAAAATTCTCTTTATTGATGTTGATTACGGACATAATCTACCTTCTTTCGTTCTAATTCGGGTTTATTATGTGTCCTACGGGTAAACCCTATTATTAAATGGGTTCAAAGTCTGCTGCGCCGTGCTTGCACAGGGGGCAGACGATGTCATCGGGCAGGGTGTCGCCTTCGTAGACCCAGCCGCAGATCTTGCAGACATAGCCCTTCTTGCCCTCGGTCTCGGGCTTGGGCTTCACATTGTTCTGATAATAGGTGTAGGTCATGGTCTCTGTATCAGAGATCACACGGGCCTCGGTGACGGTGCAGATGAACATACCGTGGGTATCGAGATCCACATACTGCTCCACCTTCAGGGACATAAAGGCATTGATGTGGCGGGGCAGGAATACCAGACCGTTGTCGGAACGCAGCACATTGCAGTTTGCGAACTTGTCCACAGTACGGCCGCTCTGGAAGCCGAAGGTCTCAAAGGCGGCGAAGGGAGCGGTGGTGTCCAGGCAGTTGACATTCATGATGCCGGTCTGCTTGATGACATGGTGGGAGTAGTTCTCCTTATTGATGGTGACGGCGATGCGGTTGGGGGTATTGGTCACCTGGGAGACGGTGTTGACGATCAGGCCATTGTCACGGGTGCCGTCGTTGGAGGTCACCACATACAGGCCGTAGCCGATGCAGAACAGGGCGTTCAGGTCGTTCTTGTTGGCGGTCTCGCTGCTCTGGGCGATATAATCCCGGCACAGCTCGTTTGCCATATCCTCGATCTGAGCCTTGCTGTCCTCGTTCAGGGCAGAGAGGATCTTCACAGTGGTGTCAGTGAAGCTGAGGTTCTTGCTTTCTGCCAGCATATTGCGCATAACCTTGGCGGCAAGAGGTGCCCAGGAGCCGTTTTCCATCAGTGCAACGGTGCGGTTCTGGAAGTTGCGCTCGGTGAGATGGTGGATGAATTCCTTCATGAAGGGGAAGACATCCGCATTATAGGTGGTGGTGGCAAGCACCAGCTTGCCGTAGCGGAAAGCATCCTCCACAGCCTCTGCCATATCGCAGCGGGCCAAATCGTTGACCACAACCTTGGGGCAGCCTTTTTCCTTCAGCTTCTGAGCCAGCAGCTCTACAGCGGCCTTGGTATGGCCGTAGACGGAGGTATAGGCAATGACGATGCCCTCGTCCTCTACACCGTAGGAGGACCAGATGTCGTATTTATTGAGATAATAGCCGAGGTTTTCCGTCAGCACCGGGCCATGCAGGGGGCAGATGATGGCGATGTCCAGACCGGCTGCCTTCTTGAGCAGAGCCTGCACCTGTGCGCCGTACTTGCCCACGATGCCGATGTAGTAGCGGCGGGCTTCGCAGGCCCAATCTTCTTCTACATCCAGAGCGCCGAACTTACCGAAGCCGTCAGCGGAGAACAGCACCTTGTCGCAGGAATCGTAGCACACGATGACCTCAGGCCAGTGTACCATGGGAGCGGTGACGAAGGTGAGAGTATGCTTGCCGAGGCACAGGGTGTCCCCCTCGCCTACCACGATGCGGCGGTCGGCATAGTCATCGCCGAAGAACTGCTTCATCATGCCAAAGGCCTTGATGGAGGATACCACGGTAGCTTCGGGGTAGACCTTCAGGAAGTTGGCAATGTTGGCGGAGTGGTCCGGCTCCATGTGGAGCACCACCAGATAGTCGGGGCTGCGGTCGCCCAGGGTCTTCTGGATGTTATCCAGCCACTCATGGGTAAAGTTGCGGTCTACGGTGTCCATGATGGCAATCTTCTCGTCCATGATGGCATAGGAGTTGTAGGACATTCCGTTGGGGACAACATACTGACCTTCAAACAGGTCAACGGCGTGGTCGTTCACGCCAATATACTTGATGTCGTTTGTGATCTTCATAATGGCTCCTTTATTTATTTCAATATTATCATTAACCAAGGTAGTGGCTCATGGCCAGCATCAAGGCAAAGCCTGCAAGAAGAGAATAGGTTGCGCCGCGTTCACTGCCGTGGGCATGGGTCTCGGGGATCATTTCATCGCTGATGACATAGAGCATGGTGCCTCCGGCAAAGGCCAGCGCAAAGGGTAGCACGGCGGTGGACACACTGACGGCCAGATAGCCCAGAAGGGTGCCCAGCACCTCCACCACGCCGGTCATCATGGCGATGACAAAGGTTCTGCCCTTGCCCATGCCCGCTGCCAGCATGGGAGCGATGATGACCATGCCCTCCGGGATGTTCTGCAGGGCGATGCCAGCGGCAATGGTCAGGGCTTCGCCGGGATTTCCGGTGCCGAAGCCGACGCCAGCGGCAAGACCCTCGGGCAGATTGTGAATGGCGATGGCCATAACGAACAGCAATATTTTGTTGAGCTTTGCCGTCTGATCGGGATGGACTTCCTGATCCACACCGGACAGCCGATGCAGATGGGGAACCAAGCGGTCCAGCAGGTTGAGGCAGAGAGCACCGCAGAAAATACCCACCACCGTCACCGGAAGGCCGGTTTTTCCGCCGTATTCCAAAGACGGCAGGATCAATCCGATCACCGCCGCCGCCAGCATCACGCCCGCGGCAAAGGAAAGCACAATATCGCTGAAGCGGTGGGAGATCTTCTTAAAGGCAAAGCCTAAAATGGCGCCGATCACCGTGGCACCGCCCACCCCCAGAGCGGTCAAAAGTACCATTTGCATACAAATGTCCTCCTGACAGGAAAGATTGCAGTATTTCTATCTGCAAGTCTATCATAGCACATTTTCTGAATAAAGTACACAGGAAATCCAAAACGTTAATACACAATTCGGAAGTAATTGAGGCTGGCTTTGAAGCGATCCTGCGCGGTGAGGCAGGTGTCCAGCAAAAAGCCTTTCTCATGATCCCATTCTTTGAGGCCCCGGTAATAGAAGAACTTCAGATCATCCTCAATAATGAAGGGCACGATATTGTGCTTGAGGCATTCTTTGAACAGGATCAGGCGGCCTACACGGCCGTTTCCGTCCTGAAAGGGATGAATGCGCTCAAAAGCCACATGGAAGGCGACAATGTCCGCAAAGGTCTTGGCGGGAAGCGCATTGTAATCTGTTAGCAGTTTCCGCATTTCATCGGCGACCTTTTCGGGGCGTGTGGTATCACTGCCGCCCACCTCGTTGGGCAGCTTTTTGTACTCGCCCACGCCGAACCAATCCCTGCGGCTGTCGCTGGTGCCTGTTTTCAGCACAGCATGCAGCTCTTTGATGAATTTTTCTGTGAGGGCTGCCCCGGCATTGTCGACCACCAGATCGATGCAGCGGAAATGGTTGGCGGTCTCAAGCAAATCATCCACATTGACCGCTTCATTCGCAAAACCAATGGTGTTGGTCTCGAAAATATAGCGGGTTTGGTCATGGGTCAGGCGGCTGCCCTCCATATGGTTGGAATTGTAGGTCAGATCCACTTGCACCTTATGGTAGATGCCGCCGGTCATTCTGGCGGCCTTTTGCTCCCGCAGGATCTGCAGAAGGGTCGGGACGGCCTGTTTGCCGTTGATCCGCCCGGGTTTTTGCGCGTTTTCCGGAATGTACCAGGTTTTGCCGATGAGTTTGGCATCGGCAATTCTGCCCTGTGCACAGTAATTTCGCACACTTCGTTCAGATATTCCCCATTTTTCAGCCATTTTTGCAACAGATACGAACTCCATAGCAACCTCCCGGTAAATTTTCTTACCTCTATTATACTGTATTATCGGCAAAATATCAACAAGATGTGGCGTGTAATATTTTAATTTTGCCGATAGCATAAGATCATTCGTCACAGCAAAACCCAAAGAAGAGGCAGATACTTTTCTGGGAAAATGATTGAAAGTTTTCGGTTTATGTGGTAGTATGAATTATCAGACATTAGATAAAACTCTTCGCAGGTAAAGGAGAAAAATATATGAAGCTTGGTATCGTCGGTCTGCCCAATGTGGGCAAGTCCACCCTGTTCAACGCCATCACCAATGCCGGTATCCCGGCAGATAACTATGCATTCTGCACCATCGACCCCAATGTGGGTGTGGTGACCGTACCGGACGAGCGTCTGGAATGGCTGCGGGATCTGCATCAGCCCAAGAAGTTTACCCCCGCCGTCATCGAATTTGTGGATATTGCGGGTCTTGTCAAGGGCGCCAGCCGTGGTGAGGGTCTTGGCAACAAGTTCCTTTCCAACATTCGTACGACTGATGCCATCGTCCATGTGGTGCGCTGCTTTGATGACAGCAACATCACCCATGTGGAGGGCAGCACCGATCCCGTCCGTGACATCGACATCATCAATCTGGAGCTGATCCTTGCCGACATGGAAATGCTGGACCGCCGCATCGACAAGTGCCAGAAGGCCGTCAAGGGCGGCGACAAGCGTGTGGTGCGGGAGATTGAGGTACTGCAGGCGCTGCGCAAGCATCTGGATGAGGGCCATCTGGCCCGCACCTTTGAGTGCGCCCCCGATGAGGCTGCCATGATCGCCCAGTCTGACCTGCTGACCCTGAAGAAGACCATTTATGCCGCCAATGTTTCCGAGGATGATGTGAATGACTATGCCGCCAACGCCCATTTCAAGGCGGTGAAGGCCCTTGCTGATGCCGAGGGAAGTCTGGTGCTTCCCATCAGCGCAAAGCTGGAAGCTGATATTGCCGAGCTGGATGATCCGGAAGAGAAGGCCATGTTCATGGAAGAGCTGGGTCTGCAGGAATCCGGCCTTGATAAGCTCATCCGCTGCAGCTATGAGCTGCTGGGTCTCATCTCCTTCCTCACCGCCGGCAGCGACGAATGCCGCGCATGGACCATCCGCAGAGGCACCAAGGCACCCCAGGCCGCCGGTAAGATCCATACCGACTTTGAGCGTGGCTTCATCCGTGCCGAAGTCATCGCCTTTGAAGACCTCAAGACCTGCGGCACCCTGTCCGCAGCCAAGTCCAAGGGCCTTGTCCGCAGCGAGGGCAAGGAATATGTGATGCACGACGGCGATGTGGTCAACTTCCTCTTCAATGTATAAGGAGACGATTATGAGAAGAATCTTCGCCATTTTGTTTGCCCTGTGCCTGTGCCTTTCTCTGACAGCGGGTGTCATGGCGGCACCCTATGCGGATATCTCCGCCCTGTTCCAGTATTGGGAGGAGTTCGGCTATCCTGCCGATGTGGCCGGGGTCTATTCCACCGATGGCAGTGCCGAAAATCTCACCGTGATGCTCATCGGGGACAATGACGGCAGCCGCGAAGCGGAGATCCGCGCCATGCTGAACGACGATAGCGGACTCACCGTGGAAGCGGGCAGCTACAGTCAGGAGCGCCTGCAGAGCATCAATCAGGAGATCTCTGAGTTTTATATGTTTGAAGGCTCCGGGATCTATGGCTGCGGCATCGGCTGGGGTCAGGACGGCGGCTTTGGCGCAAGCGGCAGCGAATTCCGTGTGGTGGTCACGGCAGAGGAAGATCGGGTAGAGGAGTACCGCTCCATGTTCTCCCGCATCTATGACGATGCCGTGGTGGTAGAGGCGGGACAGCCTCCTGTTCTCACCATGGAAGAGGAACTGCAGCTTGGCACCGAGCTTCCCGAGGCACCCGAAGGGCATGACCTTTACGGCGACCTCAGCGAGGAACCCATCGAAGCGCCCCAGAAGGAACTCACGGAGGGAGCCGCTGCAGAGAAAGCGGCCCCGGAAAACGGGCAGACTCCGGGAAATGCCGACGCTTCCGGTATGAGCACCGCGACGGTGCTGATGATCGTGGGCGGCATTGTGATCGTGGTGCTGGTCGTCGTGATCCTTCTCCGCAGAAAAAAGAAATAACACGATTCTTTCATAAAGCGGCTTCGTTTTATGAAAACGAGACTGTGGAAAAGTGCATGATCTTAAAAAGTTTAACGCCGGGGAGCAGGCTTTCAAAGCTGCTCCCCGGCGTTATTCATATGAATAGCTCGGTAGATTTCGAGAAAAATGGATCCGATACTATTTTACATAAAACAAGCATAATCTCCGGAACTTGTTTTACCTCATGCTGTTCCTGACCTGCCTTCGGTACGATAAAAGGACTTTCACCTTCTTATCAGGGGCAAATATGCTTTTGCGGAGCTTCTCCGCGAAGGTCATCCCACACAGCGGTAGAGGAAGGTGACGATCTGTGCGCGGGTGCAGATCATATCGGGGCTGAAGGTGCTGCCGTTGCCGGTGCCTGTGGTGATGCCCCGTTCCACGGCCCACAGCACCGCATTGGTATAATACTGTCCCGGCTGCACATCGGTGAAGGGAATCTCAGTGCCGGTGGGTGCGGGACTGGTCTGACTGCGCCACAGGAAGGTGACGATCTGTGCGCGGGAGCAGTCCATATCCGGGCTGAACTTGCCTTTGCCGGTGCCGGTGGTGATGTTATTTTCCACGGCCCAGAGAACCGCCTTGTAATAATAGCTGCCTTCCGCAATATCCGTGAAGGGATTTTCGGTGGAGACAGGCTCCGGAGCGCCTGCGGCACGCCACAGGAAGGTGACCACCTGTGCTCTGGAGCAGTTCATATCCGGGCTGAAGGTGCTGCCGTCGCCGGTGCCGTTGGTGATGCCGTTGGCCACCGCCCATACCACAGGCTCATAATAGTAAGCGTTGGTGGGAACATCCAGGAAGGCGGTTTCCGGAAGGGCGGCGAAGGTGAACCAGAGGTAGATCTCGTATTCACTGTATACTGTTACCTCGTCCACCTGCCGCTCGTTCAGATAGGCCATGACCTCCGGCGAGAAGGCATAGCCCTCGCTGCTGTCCAGACCGATCACTACGGTATAGGAGACGCCCGCTTCAAATTTTTCAAGGCCCACCTTCATGGCATTGCCGGTTTCATTGTTGAACCAGGTGATGCCGTTCTTTTCGTTGGCAGAGTTCTCTTCCTGCAGTGCGTATCTGGTGTCAATAATGTCCGCGGTATAGTCCGGGGCAGCGCCGATGACAGGGGCGGAAAGACCGGTTACGGCCACATTGGTGATGGTCTCTTCGTCGGTGGGTTCGGGGAAATAGCAGGTCAGGAAGATCTCTTTCGAATCGCCCAAAACCGCCGCCTGCTTGCCGTTCACAGTAGCCTTGACTTCCAGCGCGCCGCCTTCCGTGGCGGCAAACTCGTAGCCTTCCTGTGCCACAAGGTAAATTTCAAGCTGATAGGCTTTGCCGCCCGCGAAGGTGCTGCCGCTGACGGGCAGACTCTCGCCATCTATGACAGACCAGCACATACCGTTGCGGTAGTAAGTATCATTTCTGTCCTTCAGGGCATAGCCTTCTCCCCGCACGATGGCCACATAGCCGGGGAACTGGTTCAGCACCGGAGCGCTGACGCCCTCAAGGGTGACATTGGCAATTTCATTCAGTGCGAGGGGGGAGAAGGTGTACTTCACTACGATTTCAGAGGCATTTCCGGTGACGGTGCCGTACACACTGCCGATGCGTCCGGTGACGGAATCCGCGAAGCAGTAGCCGGTCTTGGGTACCAGATGGATCAGGACAGAATAGCTATGCCCTGCCCGGAAGGTTCCGGTGGCGGTAAGATCATAGCCTGCCGTTTCATCGTGCCAGGTGATGCCGTTGACGCAGAAGGGATTGCCCGCAGAGGTGGGCTTGAAGTCAAAGCCACGGCCCGCATAGGTGGCAGAATAGTCCGGGGCGTTGCCCTCTTCCGGGAAATCCAGTCCTTCGATGCCCACAGCGGAGACCGCATAGGCTTCGCAGGCATCAAAGTCGTAATACACATTGATCTCCCGTGTGGCGGGTTCTGCCAGGTATTTGATAACATTGGCGGGATGATCATTCACGGTGGCCATCACAGCGGGATTGCCGCTGGCATCCACAACAAAATTGCTGTTTCGGGAGGCCAGAAGGTCAAAGAATACCCGATACTCGTGTCCGGCCACAAAGGTGTCAGTGGGTGCCAGTGTTTTTCCATCCGTAAGGTCATACCAGTAGATTCCGTTATGGAAATTACCCTTGTCCTCGTCAGCGCTGAGCGCATAGTTTCTGTCATAAATTTGGGCGTCATAATCCGCAGTCTGCCCGGGCAGCGGCGTATCTATACCGCCGATGGACACGGACGAGATCTCCGCAGGAATGTGAAACTGCGCTAAAAACACAACCTGATTGCTATCTCCAAGGAAACTGGGATAATTGTCGATGCTATCATTGATGTAGCCCGTCACATACCACCTGAATGCGCTGTCCAGCTGCTCCCGGGTCATGGCATAGCCGTTTTTTGCATAAGTTGCGATTCGGATTGTATAGATGTGGCCGGCTTCAAAGACATCTCCCGGCTTCAGGCTCTTTACATTGCGCAGATCCGTGACATCAATCCATTTTACGCCGTTATAATAATCATCCTTGCTGTAGCTGCTGATGCCAAACTGCTCGTTTTCGCCCTCTGGGGTAAAATCAGCCGCTACGCCTGCGGCAGGGGGATCAATGTGCAGTCTGACTTCCTCAATCTCTACGGCAGCCATGACCGCCGTGGGCAGCAGGGTCAGCAGCATGACGATGCTCAAAATGATACTGATGGTACGGTTCGTTTTTTTCATATCGGGTTCTCCTTATGTCGTTTCTTCACCCCATACACCGATAGACGCGGGTGCAGCTCATATCGGTGTTGCCGGTGAAGAAAAACCTGTGTTCGAAGGATCACTTCTGCAGAGGACGGCCCTGCTTGTCGGTGAACTTGCTCAGCAGGATCATGATCAGGTCGATCAGTGCGCCAAAGCCAAGCAGGCCACCGGTGAGAAGCCAAAGGATGCCGGTGCCAATCTTGCCAACATAGAATCTGTGGATACCAAAGCCGCCAAGGAACAGGCACAGAAGCAGTGTCACCAGCCAGCTCTTGGGAGCGGAAGCTGCGGGTGCCACGGGAGCGGCAGCAGGTGCTTCGGGTTCGGGATGCACATAATCGGGAACGCTTTCGCCGTTCAGGATCTTCTTGATGGTCTCAGTGACCTCGTCGGTATAAGCGCCGCGCTGCATGGGCAGATCCATAACACCCTGGATGCCCTTTTTGGCGATGCTGTTCTTATCCACTCTCATGCTCATGCCGCCAACACCAACGGAGGTCTGATTCTCCTGAAGGATGGGGGTGACCTTTACCACATTTTCCTTGAAGGAGACGCTGACGATCACATCGGTGACCTTTTCCTTCTTGAAGGTGATGTGCTTGCCGCCAATGCCGTTCTTGAGCGTAAAGGGCATCTGGAAGGCAGCTGCTCTTGCCTGCAGCTTTTCGAATGCCTCT
>SVMC01000026.1 GCA_015067585.1 Oscillospiraceae bacterium | reverse complement strand
CGCCATCCCTGATACAAAGGAGGCGCATCCCCATGCGCAAACTATCTTACCGACATAAGCGAAGGATTCTGAAAGCACTGAAGATCCTTGGTCTCACCGCATTGATCCTTACTGTACTGATGGTCTTTGTGCTGATCTATATGCAGCGCTATATCGTCTACACCTCAGACGGTGCCCACCTTGATTTCTCCCGCAACACGCTGGACATTCCCCTGAGTGACGGTTCTGACATAAAAGAATCACCGGATCACGGTCTGGGTGAAGTGGAGATCGTCTACATGGATGAAGCTGAAGCAACAGAAGGAAAGCTGAAGCAGATTAACGGTGTCTATATCACCACCGATATGCTGCGTAACAATCCCAAGCTTGTTTTAGAAGGCCTGAAGGAGCTGGATAACACCACCGCCGTGATGATCGATGTCAAGGATCGCATCGGTAACTTCTATTATAATACCGAGATCGCCGGTGTGGAAAAGGCCAACACCGCCGCTCTGGATGAGATCATCTCCTATCTGACGAGAAACGGCTTTCCCATGATCGCCCGTATTCCCGCCTTTGTGGATTCCAACTTTGCTTTGGCACATCATGATCTCTCTTTGAAAATTGACGGCGGCGCCCTTTGGGTGGACGAAAGCGGCAACTACTGGCTGGACCCGGAAAATTCCACCGTCCTGTCCTATCAGGAGCAGATCTGCAAGGAACTGTCCTCCCTTGGTTTTCAGGAAGTGGTGTTCAATGACTTCTACTACCCCACCAGCGGCAGCATTGTATACACCTCGAATCTCACCCGCACAGAGCTGATCGCCGCAGCCGCCAAGGAAGTGGAGAGTGCTTTTATCGGCAGTAACCTCACCATCTCCTTCTGCACCACGGACACTGCTTTCCCCGTGGACAGCAACGCAGGCCGCATCTATGTGCCCAATGCCTCCGGTGCCAATGTGGACCGCATCATCGCCTCTATGAAGGACACCGTGGCAAACACCACCACCCAGGTGGTATTCCTCTCCGATTCCAGAGATACCCGCTTTGATGCCTACGGCACCCTTCGTCCCCTTCTCATGGAAGCTTCCGTGGACATTGACCTGCCGACTCCGGAATGATCGGGCGTTTTTCACACTTTGTTTTCCTCAAATTCATAGATTATTCAAATTGATCCTGTATTCTAAAAATGCAGGAAGGATTGAGTGCTTCCTCCTGTTACCTCCTTTTTCTTTTCTTTCTTTCAACTCCCTTACAAAAAATTGCGGCTGCGTTTTCGCAGCCGCAATTTTTTATATCAATAAAACACCCCATTTGAAGAAAATTTCTTCAAATGGGGTGAACTCATCGTTATTATTCTTTCATCAGCCTGCGGCGGGCAATGTTGATGGCACCCTCCTGCATATGGCTGAGCCACTCAAGACTCTTGCCGCAGCCATAGGCTACACAGGAATCCGGATCGTCCGCGATGGTGCAGGGGATCTCGGTTCGCTCGGTCAGGAACTGATCCATGCCCCAGATCTGGCTGCCGCCGCCGGACAGAACGATGCCGTTTCTGGAGATATCCGCCACCAGCTCCGGTGTTGCCTGCTCCAATACGGCAAGCACTTCGTCCGCGATCACCTTGGCGGGTCTGCGGAGGATATCCAGAAGTTCGGAAGCCTGCAGCAGAATGTCCTTAGTCAGGCCGGTCTTCAGATCCCTGCCCCGGATCTCCATGGTTGGATTTTCCGGGCGCTCCATCACACAGCCTACATTCATCTTGACTTCCTCCGCCGTATTGGTGCCGATCACCGCACCGTGCTTCCGGCGGACATAGCGGATGATGATATCATCAAAGGTATCCCCCGCTGTTTTAATGGAAGAGGAAACCGCAATGCCGTTCAGAGTGAGCACTGCGATATCCGTAGTGCCGCCGCCGATGTCCACGATCATATGCCCGTCCGGACCGGTAATATCCAGATGGGCACCCAGTGCAGCTGCAAGGGGTTCCTCGATCAGATATACTCTGCGGGCGCCGGCTTCCAGCGCAGACTGAATCACCGCCCGTTCTTCCACGCCGGTGACACCGCTGGGAACACTGACGATCACACGGGGCTTAATGACAGCATAACGCATGATCTTGCGGAAGAATTCCGCAAGCATCTTTTCGGTCATCTCATAGTCGGAGATCACACCGTTACGAAGGGGGCGCATCGCCACCACATTGCCGGGAGTACGGCCCAGCATATTGCGGGCAGCAGCGCCGACCTGCAATACCTTGCCGGTCAGTTTGTCCACGGCAACAACGGAGGGTTCACGCAGAACGATGCCCTTCCCTTCCTGATAGATCAGCACATTGGCTGTACCAAGGTCAACACCCAGATCTCTTGAAAAGAATATCATTTTCTCACCTGCTGTTTCATATCCCGGCGGACGGCGGCAAGAGTCGCACAGCTTACCTGTGCTGCTCCTGCGTCTAAAAGCGTCCTGCAGCACTCTGAGAGTGTCGCACCGGTGGTCATCACATCATCGATCAATAAAACGGACTTGCCCCGCAGTCCGGGCAGCTTCACTGCTTTGTAAACGCCAAGCACATTGGCCCGGCGCTGTTCCGGTCTGGAAATGCCGGATTGGGCGGGGTTGTTTCTGACTTTCTTCAGAAGTCTTTGGTATGTTCCGCCAAGCTCACGGGCTGTGGCCCTGGCAAGGCGCTGGGCCTGATCGTAGCCTCTGCTGCGGTGCCGCCTGCGGCTGACGGGAACATGGGAGATCACATCATAATCTATCCCCTGCTCCGCGATCTTCATGGCCAGAAGGCGGCCATAGGCATGGGAATACTGGGGATTTCGCCGGAACTTATAGCGCAGTATCGATTCACGCACCTGCGCTTCATAATAGAATACCGCAGCGGTGTCCTTACTGAATGGCACCTGCCTCACCTTCTCCTCACAATAGGGAAGCTCTTTGCGGCAATGGGAGCAAAGCTCTGTCTCCTCTTTTTCAAGAAGGCAGTCACAAAAAACGCATTTTGAGGGGTACAGCAGTTCCAAAAACAAGGAAAGGATCATACTTCACCATCCTCACAGGCCGCAAGCCGCAGCTTCAGGCCGCTGTAGCGGCGGGTCTGACGGTCGTTACATGTCATGGCAGCGATCACCTGCTCGTCCCCCACAATGATGAGAAGCTCTCTTGCCCGGGTGATGGCAGTATAGAGGATGCTGCGGGTCAGAAGATAGGGGGAACCCTGCATGGCGCTGAGGATCACTGCCCGGTACTCACTTCCCTGACTCTTGTGCACCGTCATGGCATAGGCCAGTTCCAGTTCCGGAAGCAGATCAAAGGAATAAACGGTTTCCCGGTCATCAAACACGATGACCATCTGCTCCATGGCATGATCGATGGATTGGATGGTGCCGATGTCGCCGTTGAAAATACCGGCGCCCACACCGATGGAATCCACCCGTTTCCATATTATATCATAATTATTGCGAATTTGCATCACCCGATCGCCCTCGCGGAAGCAAATTTCGCCGTATTTTTTCTCTTTTTTTCCCGGCTGCATAGGGTTGAGAACCTGCTGCAGCGCAAGGTTCAGATTCTTGGTGCCGGTAATTCCCTTTCGGGTGGGAGACAGCACCTGAATATCCTGGGGGTCAATGCCCATGTTCTTCGGCAGACGATGGGCACAAAGCTCGCTGATGGTCTGCACCAAACTTTCACCGGAGCGGCGCTTCATAAAGAAGAAATCCCGTTCCGTCACATTCAGCACAGGAAGCTCGCCGTGGTTGACCGCATGGGCATTCATAACGATCAGGCTTTCCCTTGCCTGACGGAAGATCTCGGTTAAGCGCACCGTTTCGATCACACCGCTGCGGATCAGGTCAGAAAACACATTGCCCGCACCCACGGAAGGAAGCTGATCCGGGTCACCCACTAAGATCAATGTACAGTTTTTTGGAAGCGCGCAAAGCAGGGAGCGCATCAGAAGAAGATCCACCATAGATGTCTCGTCAACGATGACGGCATCCGCTTTCAGGGGATCCTCCTCATCGTGGAGGAAGCACATCCTGCCGGTTTCGGGATTGATCTGTGCCTCCAGCAGCCGATGGATGGTGGCCGCAGAACGGCCTGTCAGTTCGCTCAGGCGCTTTGCCGCCCGCCCCGTAGGGGCAGTCAAAAGGGTATGCTTACCAAGGGCATCAAACAGTTCCAGAATGCCCGCTAAAGTGGTGGTTTTGCCGGTGCCGGGACCGCCTGTGATGATCAGCGCATCATGGGTGGCAGCAGCGCGCAAAGCCTGCCGCTGCTGATTAGCATAGGAAATACCAAGGGAGCGCTCAATATCTGAGATCCTGTGATCCAGAGAAAATTCTTCCGTCCGCTTCGTTCCGGACATAGCATAAAGGCGCTCAGTCAGGTAGATCTCCGCTTCATAATACTCAGGAAGATAGGAAACCTCAAATCCGTTCAACACATCTTCTATGAGCCTTCCCTGCTCTCCAAGGCGGGGCAGAGCCTCCGCAACGGTCTGGCTGTCCAGGCCCAAAAGCTGGGCGGTTGCTTCGATCAGCTTACCTGTAGGCAGGAACACATGGCCATTGCCTAAATTATGGCAAAGCTCAAACAGTACACCTGCTTCCACCCGGCGCTCATCATCCCCCTCCAGGCCAATGCTGAGGGCAAAGGCATCCACCTCACCAAAGCCTGCACCAAATTCTCCATCCGTCAAAAGATAGGGATTTTCCCGGATCTCATCAATGGCATACTCGCCGTAGCTGCGGTAAAGCCGCATGGCGATCTGGGCGCTCAAACCGTGACTTGTTAAAAACTCGATGAGTCGTCGTACTCCGGTCTGGCTCGCAAAGGCCTCTGACATGGCTTTGGCCTTCTGCATCGTTATGCCCGCAATCTGGGCAAGCTGCTCCGGATGGTGCTCTATGATCTCAAGGGCATTCTCCCCGAAACGATCCACGATCTTCACCGCAGTCTTCGGGCCAATGCCACGGATGGTGCGGGAGGACAGATAGGCTAAAATCTGCTGCTTGGTTTCCGGCATCAGACGCTCTAAAAATTCTGCGCTGAACTGCCTTCCATACTGGGCATGGGCCTGCCACTTGCCGGTGATCATAAGGCGCTCGCCCACACTGACCAGAGGAATGGTTCCCACCACAGTGATGATGCCATCCCCTTCACTGTCGAGCTTCAGGACAGTATAGCCATTTTCTTCGTTTTGAAATACCACCGCGCAAACGGTTCCCCGCAGCAGCTCAAGCTCCTGTTCCATGAAAAACCCTCATTCGGGATGTTTAGATCCCAATTTTCTCTATAATGATGACATCGTCATCCCTCGCAAGGATCTGTGCCGATTTTCTCCCCTGCTCTGTGGGAGCAATGGGAACGATGAGAAAATCACCCTGCAGATAATCGTACTTTTTTAAAAATCGGTAGCCCCGAAGGGCGAATTCCAGCTCTGTCTCGCTATCAGCATCCAGAAAAAACACTGTCTGGACACATTTCGGCAAAGGCGTTACCAAAAGGGCACGCACATACCACTCCACTGCCAATACCGCGATCACAAGCAGCACACAAAGAAATACCGCCATGCAAACACCTCCGCCCCATCCTATGCAGATCATGGAAAGAGGTGCGGCAAAAACAGCTAAAAAGGGGCTGTCTCACGCAAATGAGGCAGCCCCTTTGTTAGTCAGGGAATCTGAGGATTAAGAATTAGTCCTCGGTGATGGCGATAACGACACCGGAACCGACGGTACGGCCGCCTTCACGGATAGCGAAACGAAGACCGTTCTCGATAGCGATGGGGGTGATCAGTTCGACGTTCATGTCGATGTTGTCGCCGGGCATGCACATTTCAACGCCTTCGGGCAGGGAAATGATGCCGGTAACGTCAGTAGTTCTGAAATAGAACTGGGGACGATAGTTGTTGAAGAAAGGAGTATGACGGCCGCCTTCTTCCTTGGACAGGACGTAAACCTGACCAACGAACTTGGTGTGGGGCTTGATGGAACCGGGCTTTGCCAGGACCTGGCCACGCTCGATGGACTTCTTGTCAACGCCGCGGAGCAGAGCACCGATGTTGTCGCCAGCTTCTGCGTAGTCCATCAGCTTGTGGAACATTTCGATGTCGGTAACGACGGTGGAACGGCTTTCGTCCATCAGACCAACGATTTCGACGGGCTCGTTCTTCTTGATAACGCCACGCTCAACTCTACCGGTAGCAACGGTGCCACGGCCGGAGATGGTGAAGACGTCTTCTACGGGCATCAGGAAGGGCATGTCGGCCTTGCGGTCGGGAGTGGGGATCCAGGTATCAACAGCGTCCATGAGTTCCTTGATGCAGGCATACTCGGGAGCGTTGGGATCGTTGGACTCGGAAGCCAGAGCGTTCAGAGCGGAACCACGGATGATGGGGGTGTCATCGCCGGGGAAGCCGTAGAAGTCCAGAGTTTCGCGGACTTCCATCTCGACGAGCTCGAGGAGCTCTTCGTCGTCAACCTGGTCGCACTTGTTCAGGAAAACGAGGATGGAGGGAACGTTAACCTGACGAGCCAGCAGCAGATGCTCCTTGGTCTGAGCCATGGGGCCGTCGGAAGCAGCGATAACGAGGATGCCGCCGTCCATCTGAGCAGCGCCGGTGATCATGTTCTTGATATAGTCAGCATGGCCCGGGCAGTCAACATGGGCATAGTGACGAGCATTGGTTTCGTACTCAACGTGAGCAGTGTTGATGGTGATGCCGCGCTCGCGCTCTTCGGGTGCCTTGTCGATGGAAGAGTAGTCAGCGTAGTCAGCCTTGCCCTGGAAAGCCAGGAACTTGGTGATGGCAGCAGTCAGGGTGGTCTTGCCATGGTCGATGTGACCGATGGTGCCGATGTTTACATGGGGCTTATCCTTGATAAATTTTTGCTTAGCCATTGAAATATCCTCCTATAGCAAATATAAAAACTTTCTAAAAATATTCAAATGCGCTTACTATCACTATACAACAAAAAGTGAAGAAATACAAGTAAAATCTTAGAATCCGTAGCCTCTTTTTGCAACAATTTCGTTCTGCAGATTTTTCGGGAGCTCAATATAGTGGCTGGGCTCCATGGAATACTGTCCTCTGCCCTGGGTTTTGCTGCGAAGATCCGTTGCGTAGCCGAACATTTCACTCAGAGGAACATTTGCGTCGATCTGAGAAGAGCCGTTGCGGGGGATCATACCCAGCACATTGCCGCGGCGGGAAGAAATATCGCCGATGACATCGCCGGTATATTCCTCGGGGACAATGACGGAAACCTTCATGATGGGTTCCAGAATGACCGGCTGCGCCTTGCGGCAGGCCTCTTTGAAGGCCATAGAACCGGCAATCTTGAAGGCAAGCTCAGAGGAGTCGACTTCATGATAGGAGCCGTCATACAAGGTAACCTTGACATCCACAACGCCGTAGCCTGCCAGGATACCGGCCTGCATAGCGCCCTGGATGCCTGCATTGACTGCAGGAATGTATTCCTTGGGGACCGCACCGCCAACGACCTTATCGATGAACTCATAGCCCTTGCCGGACTCGTTGGGTTCCACGATGATCTTGACATGGCCGTACTGACCCTTACCGCCGGACTGGCGGGCGTACTTCATATCCACATCAGCCTGACCACGGATGGTCTCCTTATAGGATACCTGGGGAACACCAACATTGGCTTCCACCTTGAATTCCCGCAGGAGGCGGTCCACGATGATCTCCAGATGGAGCTCACCCATGCCCGCAATGATGGTCTGACCGGTTTCGTTGTCCGTATAGTGTTTAAACGTGGGGTCCTCTTCCGAGAGCTTCGCCAGAGCGATGCCCATCTTCTCCTGACCGGCTTTGGTCTTGGGCTCGATGGCAACGCGGATGACGGGATCAGGAAATTCCATGGACTCCAGAATAATGGGATGCTTTTCGTCGCAGAAGGTATCGCCTGTTGAGGTATTCTTCACACCGACCACTGCCGCGATATCGCCGGAGTAGACCATATCCACATCCTCGCGATGGTTGGCATGCATCAGCATGATCTTACCAAGGCGCTCCCTCTTGCCTTTGGTGGAATTGAGGACGGTCTTGCCCTTTTCCACCGTGCCGGAATAGACACGGAAGAAGCAGAGCTTACCCACAAAGGGATCCGTCGCGATCTTGAATGCCAGCGCCGCAAAGGGTGCTTCATCAGAGGCGGGACGGAATTCCTCTTCCTCAGTTCTGGGGTCGATACCGGAGATGCCCTTCTTATCCAGAGGAGAGGGCATATAGGCTACGATGGCATCCAGAAGCTCCTGCACACCCTTGTTGCGGTAGGAAGTACCGCAGGTGACGGGAACCATACGAACGCCGATGGTGGCCTTACGGATGGCTGCACGGATCATTTCCTCGGGGACTTCCTCTCCCTCAAGGAACAAAGCCATGATCTCGTCGTCCTCATCGGAGACGGACTCAATGAGCTTTTCGCGATATTCCATCGCCAGATCCAGCATATCCTCCGGGATCTCTTCTTCGCGCATATCCTTGCCCAGCTCATCGTAGAACACGAAAGCCTTCATCTTGACAAGGTCAATGACGCCTTTGAAATCGGCTTCAGCGCCGATGGGAAGTTGGATCGGGACCGCATTGCATCTCAGCCGTTCGTGCATCATTTTGAGAACGTTGAAATAATCCGCGCCCATGATATCCATCTTATTGACATATACCATTCGGGGTACATTGTACTTATCGGCCTGACGCCAGACTGTTTCGGTCTGGGGTTCAACGCCGCCCTTCGCGCACAGAACCGTGACGGAACCATCCAGCACGCGAAGGCTGCGCTCCACCTCTACAGTGAAGTCCACATGACCCGGCGTGTCGATGATATTAACGCGGCAGCCCTTCCAGAAGCAGGTGGTTGCGGCGGAAGTAATGGTAATTCCGCGCTCCTGTTCCTGCTCCATCCAGTCCATGGTGGCAGAACCTTCGTGGGTCTCGCCCAGCTTATAGGTACGGCCGGTATAGAACAGGATGCGTTCCGTGGTCGTGGTCTTGCCGGCGTCAATATGCGCCATGATACCAATATTTCGGGTATTCTCAAGTGAATATTCTCTCGGCATAGAAGCGCTCCTTCTTTACCAACGGAAATGAGCAAACGCCTTGTTGGCTTCAGCCATCTTATGGGTGTCTTCGCGCTTCTTCACGGATGCGCCGGCATTGTTGCAAGCATCCATGATCTCACCGGCGAGACGCTCTTTCATGGTCTTTTCGCCGCGCTTGCGGGAATAAGCAGTCAGCCAGCGCAGACCGAGGGTCTGACGACGGTCGGGTTTGACTTCAATAGGAACCTGATAGTTGGCGCCGCCAACACGGCGGGTCTTGACTTCCAGGGTGGGCATGATGTTTTCCATAGCCTGCTGGAAAGCCTCAAGGCCGTTCTTACCGGTCTTGTTTTCGACGATTTCGAATGCACCGTAGACAACCTTCTGTGCTACGCCCTTCTTACCGTCGAGCATGATGCTGTTAACGAGCTTGGTTACCAGAACCGAATTGTACATAGGATCGGGCAGAACCTCTCTCTTGGGAACATTACCTCTTCTGGGCACTTCGCTTCCCTCCTTCATAGAATGATTTCATAGGTACTTCAAAGGGACCTAACCCTTCGTTGGTGCCTGCCAAGAGGATTTATACAATCTATATAAAAACGCTTGGCAAGGCGGTGCCTTGCAATAAGGCGTGAAGTGTGCAATTGTTTGGGGTAGTAATACAAAGATTACTTCTTCTTGGCCTTGGGCTTCTTTGCACCGTACTTGGAACGGGACTGCATACGGCCCTGTACGCCCTGGGTATCCAGAGTGCCGCGAACGATGTGGTAACGAACACCGGGAAGGTCCTTAACACGACCGCCACGGATCAGAACCACAGAGTGCTCCTGCAGGTTGTGACCAACACCGGGGATATAAGCAGAAACTTCGTATCCATTGGTGAGGCGAACACGGGCGATCTTTCTCAGTGCGGAGTTGGGCTTCTTAGGAGTCGTCGTTCTGACGGCAGTGCAGACGCCTCTCTTCTGCGGAGAAGACAGATCGGTGGAACGATTCTTCAGGGTGTTCAGACCTTTCTGCAGAGCGGGAGCGGTGGACTTGTAGGTGACCTGCTCTCTTCCCTTTCTGACCAGCTGGTTAAAAGTAGGCATAGTTTTCTCCTTTCTTAAAAAATAGCTGTTTCCAGCGAATATATTGTCCCGAAATACACCAAAGTATTCCGTTAGGACCAAAATTTTCTGCTCACCGGAGAACTCCGGCAGCCGCAGCGCCAACATCAATGCCGCAGGCTTTTCCCAGCTCCTGCATTGATGCTACCATCTCCCAATCAACATAGAGGGTCTCGCACTGCTCTGCCAGCGGCTCAGTGAGCCGGGGATCGGCATCGTCAGCAAGGAAAACCTTCTTGATATTGCCATTGGTTAACGCACGCCTCAGCTGCTTGATGCCGACAACCTTGGCGGCACTTTTCAGTTCATCAAGCACGGGTCGCACCTCCTTTGGGGCATGGGCACATCAGCCCACACAATTTGGAATTATAGCAGATTGTACAAGATTAGTCAACAATAATTGCCATATTGCTCAAAAAATTTTTTGAAAATTTATTGCAGCACCGCCCAGAGCACCACGATGGCGCCCAAAACGATGCGATACCAGCCGAAAATCTGGAAATCATGCTTTTTTATGTAGTTCATCAGGAAACGAATCACCAGCAACGATACGACAAAAGCCACTGCCATGCCCAAAAGCATCATATAAAGCTCCGGCGCGGAAAAGCCGAGGCCGAATTTCAGGATCTTCAGGGCGCTCATGCCCAACATCACGGGAACTGCAAGGAAGAAGGTAAATTCCGCCGCAGCCACTCTGGATACACCAATGAGCAGCGCACCCACGATGGTAGCACCGGAACGGGAGGTACCGGGGATCATGGACAAGACTTGAAACAGGCCGATGTACAGGGCGGTGCGGTAATCGATCTCTTCCATTTCGCGAATCCGCGGAGTTTTCCCCCTCCGCTCAATTACAAGAAACGCAATGCCGTAGATGATCAGCATCAACGCGATGACAAAGGGGGTGTGCATATGGGCTTCGATCCAATCGTCAAATAAGATGGCTGCCACGCCGCCGGGTATGCAGGCTACCACCACCTTGCACCAGGTTGAGATCGTCTGCTGATCCACACTCACTTGGCCTGCCGCATCCTTTTTCAGGGGCAGCATCTTCTTCCAGAACAGGACGATGACCGCAAGGATCGCACCAAGCTGAATGACATAAAAGAACATTTCCTTATATTCCGCCGAAGCATTGAGCTGCAGCATCTCATCCACCAGCAGCATATGGCCTGTACTGCTGATGGGCAGCCATTCCGTGATCCCCTCGACGATACCAAGAATAATTACTTTCAGAAGTTCCATAAATTCCAGCATCAAATGATTCTCCCTCTCATACTAATTCTTAATAAAATGGTTTCTTTTTATCAAAACCATGTATCAAAGAACAAACATCAAAAGATCTGTGTGAACGCAGAAAAACTGCCGGCTGAGTGATCGCAAGAACATCTCCGGCAGGTACTGCACATCATTATATTGTTTTCCATCGGGGAATTCAACCGTTTTTTCAAAGAGTTTGTAAACATTTCTTAAATACATCTTCACAAACCACATAGGAATACACATTCGCCGGGCAATCGACCGCCCTCCACATTTTGATTGGCAGTAAGCATTCATATGCCTTTATGTCGATGCAAGCTTTCTCCGGTCTTTGTGAATTTTTTATAAATCGCCCCTTCTTTTCTTGTTGAAAATTACAGTTTCTTCCATTTTCTGCGGGTAGTCGACATGACGCTATGGCATTGTATTACAGGATCGTTCCTCTTTCCAGATACACTGCCGCAATTTTTTATTGATTTTTATGAATAAATTGTTGAAATTGCTAAAGGATGCTGTTATAATGTCTACATTATAATGTAAAGGAGTTGTTAACCTTGAATCAACAAAGAGAACGACTTGGCAGCCGTCTCGGTTTTATCCTTCTGAGTGCAGGCTGTGCAATCGGCTGCGGCAATGTGTGGAAGTTCCCGTGGATGACCGGCCAGTATGGCGGCGGTGGTTTTGTATTGATCTACATCCTCTGCCTGCTGCTCCTTGGTCTGCCCGTCATGGTCATGGAATTTGCCCTCGGCCGCGCATCCCAGGCAAGCCCCGTTAAAATGTATCAGAAGCTCGAAAAGCCCGGCCAGAAATGGCATATCCATGGCTATTTTGCCCTGCTCGGCAATATCTGCCTGATGGCCTTCTACACCGTTGTCACCGGCTGGATGATCCACTACTTCATTCAGTTCCTCACCGGCAACGCCGAAGGCATCAACTTCGTTGGTATGATCACCAACCCCGGTCTGAATGTCGCTTACCTCGCCATCGCCGTGGTTCTCGGCTTCGGCATCCTCTGCTTCAACCTGCAGGGTGGTCTGGAGCGCGTCACCAAGTACATGATGGTCATCCTTCTTGGCCTTATGGTGGTGCTTGCCATCCATTCCGCTACCCTTTCCGGCGCAGCAGAAGGTCTTAAGTTCTACCTGCTGCCCGACTTTGGCAAGATCGATGGTCAGGTCATCGTCGGCGCCATGAATCAGGCCTTCTTCACCCTCAGCCTCGGCATTGGTTCCATGGCCATCTTCGGCAGCTACCTCGGCAAGGAGCGCACCCTGATGGGCGAATCCATCAACATTATTGCGCTGGACTCCTTTGTTGCACTGACTGCCGGTCTCATCATCTTCCCCGCCTGCTTCACCTTCGATCTGGAAGTCGGCGCAGGTCCCTCCCTGCTGTTCGACACCATGGCAACCGTATTCAACAACATGGCCGGCGGCCGTTGGTGGGGCACCCTGTTCTTCCTGTTCATGGTCTTTGCAGCTCTCTCCACTGAGCTTGCTGTCTTTGAGAACATTCTGGCCTGCGTCCGTGAAATGACCGGCTGGAGCCGTCCCAAGGGTTCTCTCATCTGCGGCATCGGCATGTTCCTTCTTGCCCTGACCACTGCTCTGGGTTACAGCACCTTCTCCGGCTTCGTGCCCTTCGCAGAAGGCAGCGCTTGGCTGGACTTCTGGGATTTCATCGTCAGCACCAACCTGCTGCCCATTGGTTCTTTGATCTTCGCCGTCTTCTGCTGCAGCAAGCGCTGGGGCTGGGGCTGGGATAACTTCATCGCCGAAGCCAACACCGGCAAGGGCCTGAAGGTCAAGAATTGGATGAAGCCTCTGTTCATGTACATCGTTCCCGTTATTATCATCGGCCTGTACATCTACGGTCTGGCAACCTTCTCCTGGAAATAATACGCAGTATAATTCACCCCGCGATCTTCCTTGTGTGGATCGCGGGGTCTTTTTCACTTTTTGTGTATTGATAAAGACCGGATTGCAAATTGTCTATATATATGCTATACTGACCGGGCTGAAAACAATATTAAGGAGTAAACCAATTATGAAAAAAATTATTTCTCTTTTCATGTGCATTGTTATGCTGCTGTCCCTTTGTGCCTGCGGCAAGCCCGCTGCCAAGCTTGAGGGCGTGGAAGCTCCCGCTGACATCCTCACCACCGTGTGGAACAGCTATGCCGAAGAGGAAAAATTCTTTGCCATGGGCGGCGACATGAACAACATCGTGGACAATGCCCCCGGCGCTTTTGATGTGGCAGATACCGAATCTCTGGCAGCACAGCTTGTCTGCCCCCAGGATGCCGCCGCAATGATCGACGGCGCAGCTTCCCTGATGCACGCCATGAATGCCAACACCTTTACCGGCGCTGCCTACCATGTGGCAGACGCAGGCGATCTGGATGCCTTTGTGGCAGCCATGAAGGATGCCATTGAGAACAACCAGTGGATGTGCGGCTTCCCCGAAAAGCTCTTCATCGCAACACTGGGCGAGGATTATGCCGTTGTGGCCTTTGGCGCTGCCGATATCATCGACAACTTTAAGACCAAGCTGACCGCCGCCTACCCTGTCACCGTCATCGCCGTAGACGAAGGTCTCTGATTTTAAATTAACACACAGGAGCGCGTTATGTTATTTTCCAGCATTTCGTTTTTATATTTTTTTCTTCCCTGTGTGCTGATCGTGTATTTTGCTGCACCCCAGCGCGTAAAAAATCTTGTTTTGCTGATCTTCAGCCTTGTTTTTTACGGCTGGGGTGAGCCTGTCTATGTACTTTTGATGCTGCTTTCCATTGTTGTGGCCTATTTTTCCGGACTTTGGATCGAAAAAAGCGGTACAAAACGAGCCAAAAAATGGGCCATGGGACTTGGTGTCAGCATTGCGCTCAGCTTTTTACTGTATTTCAAATACACAGATTTCTTCATTGAGAATTTTAACCGGGCGACAGGTTTGTCCATCCCACTGCTTCGGCTTGCCCTTCCCATCGGCATCAGCTTCTATACCTTCCAGATCGTCAGCTATATCATTGATGCGTACCGCGGAACCGTGGCAGCACAGCGGGATCCCATTGCACTTGCCGCCTATGTCACCATGTTCCCTCAGCTCATTGCGGGGCCGATCGTGCGCTATTCCGACATCAATGCCCAGCTAACTCAGCGCCGCCATACCCTGAAAGGGTTTTCTGACGGTGTGGGAAGATTTGTGCTGGGTCTTGGAAAGAAGGTGCTGATCGCCAACTCTTTGGGCGCTCTCTGCCAGACCTTCCGGGCATCGAGCGATCTTTCTGTGCTGTATTACTGGATGTATGCGGTGGCTTTTGCCCTGCAGATCTATTTTGATTTCTCCGGCTACAGCGATATGGCCATCGGTCTGGGTAAGATGTTCGGCTTTAACTTTCTTGAGAATTTCAACTACCCCTTCATTTCCGCCAGCATCACGGAGTTTTGGCGCAGATGGCATATGTCCCTTTCCTCCTGGTTTCGGGATTATGTATATATCCCTCTGGGGGGCAACCGGGTGAGCAAATCAAGATGGGTGCTGAATATACTGACTGTCTGGATGCTCACCGGCTTCTGGCATGGAGCGGAATGGAATTTTATCCTCTGGGGACTTTTCTTTGCCGCTGTCCTGCTGATGGAAAAGCTGTTCCTTCTGAAACATCTTGAAAAACACAAGGTGCTTTCCCACCTTTATGTACTGCCCATCATCCTTGTGAGCTTTGTTTTGTTCAATGCGACCTCTCTCAGCGAGGCTTGGAACGATATCTCCTCCATGTTTGGCAGAGGAAACCTTCCCTTTATTTCCGCCGAAGCCATTTACTACCTGAGAAGCTATCTCATTTTGTTCCTCATCGCCATTGCAGGAGCCACTCCCCTGCCCAAACTGGCCATTGCCGCAATGCAGAAAACCAAAGCAGGTGATCTTACTGTATCCATTGCAGCACCTGTGGTATTGGTGCTTCTGCTGCTTCTGGCCACCGCCTATCTGGTGGATGGTTCCTTTAATCCCTTTTTGTACTTCAGATTTTAAGGAGGGATCAAATGAAACACAGAACAAAATATATCCTGCAAAGTGCGCTGTTCCTGCTGTGTATCTTTAGCTTTTCTGCCCTTTGTATTTTCTTCCCGGACAAGGCACAAAGCGAAGCGGAGCGCAGACCCCTGAAGCAGTTTCCTGCTCTGACGGTATCTTCCATCACATCAGGACGGTTTATGTCGGATTTTGAAGCCTATGCTCTCGACCAGTTTCCCATGCGGGATGCCTTCCGCAAAGCCAAGGCGCTGACCTCCACAAAGCTGCTGGCACAGACCGACAACAACGGTCTTTACGAACAAGACGGTGTGCTTTGCAAAATGGAATATCCCATGGATGAGGATTCCATTGCCCACGCAAGCCAGCGCTTCCGCGCCATCTATGACAGCTATCTCAGAGATAAAAATGTCAATGTCTATATGTCGGTCATCCCTGATAAGAATGCTTTTCTGGCAGAATCCAGCGGACATCTTTCCATGGACTATGAGGCGCTGTATTCTGAAATGGCACAACAAAACGATTTTGCGGAATTTATCGATATCGCACCCACTTTGTCCATCGAGGATTACTATGCCACCGATACCCACTGGCGGCAGGAGGCGATCGTAGACACAGCAGAGGTATTGGCTGCTTCCATGGGAGCGGAAATTTCCGGAAAATACACGACAAATACCCTTGATGCTCCATTTTACGGCGTCTATGCCGGACAATACGCGCTGCCGACAGAGCCGGATCGCCTATGTTACCTGACAAACGATACCATTGAAAGCTACCGGGTCTATGACCATGAAAACAGCAGGGCGATCCCCGTGTATGATCCCGCGAAAGCCGATGGCAGCGACCCCTATGAGGTGTTCCTCTCCGGCCCCCTCTCCCTCATTACCATTGAGAACCCCGCAGCAGATACGGCAAAAGAACTGATCGTATTCCGGGATTCCTTCGGTTCTTCCATTGCGCCCCTGCTGGCAGAAGGCTACAGAAAGGTGACTCTGGTGGATATCCGCTATCTCCCCTCCGCGGTATTGGGAGAATATATCGACTTCGAAGGTCAAGATGTGCTGTTCCTCTACAGCACACTGGTTCTGAACAACAGCAGTACCATGAAATAATGATGACAAAGGCCCGCATCCTTCGGTTTTGAAGGGTGCGGGCCACGCTTTATTGTCTATGTTCTGTTTTTAACCCCATGCATCGTAGATGTCATCGGGGGCGCTTTCACCGTTCTCAAGCGCCTGCACATACTGCTCATAGAAGTAGGGTGCATAGCCTTCATCATCGGCGATCATATCATCCCAAAGCTGGCCCCAGGGACGCAGATACACTTCAAAATAGAAGCCGCCGTCCTCGGTCTCATACCAGCCGTCCATGCACAGAAGGTTATCATAGCCGTCTACAGTGGGCTGTAACATATAGTCACCGTCGGAAACATTCCGATCCATGAAATAGCCGCTCTTGGTTACGGCAATGCCCTTTTCATCGTCACCCTCGGTCAGGGTAAGATCGATCTCTGCCAAAGCATTGTCCTTGGGCAGATCCTCATCCCAAAGCAGCAGATGGCCCTTACCGTTTGCGTCCATGGTGATCTCTGCGCAGCAGTCCCACCAGCCATCTTCCCAATCCGCGAAGTCACCTTCGCAGGAAGAGGTCGTCCACCAGCCGTACCATTCGCCGTTCCACCAGCTGTGGTCCGCATTGACGGTTACATCTTCAGGAATGTCCATATCTTCCTTATAGAAGACAACATCCATGCCCATGTCCATCATGTTTTCAAATACCATGACGCCGTCTTCCAGTGTACCGACGATGGTGGTCTCACCATCTTTAATGGTGATCACATCGCCTTCCAGCGTCCACTTGCCGGTACCGTTCTCACCGCCGCCGGTCACTCTGCAAATGCCGCCGGCCTTGAGCTCGATGACGAAGCCATCTGCAAGGATGTCCGTCAGGTTGACATCAACGCCCCACATGCTTGCCTTGGTGCCGATATAGGTGCCGAGATTCGGATCATCCGCACCGATTTTATCAACACCAACCAGGAAAAATGCCACTGCACCTGCCACGAGGGCAAATACCAGTACCACGGCAATGATCACCGCAATGATGCAGCCCTTACCGGACTTCTTCGGCGGCTGGGTATAGCCATAACCCGCGCCATAGGCAGGATTCTGCTGCGCATTCCATGCGTTCTGCGCCTGCTGCTGCGCGCCCCATGCTGCCGCTTCGCTGCGCTGCTGAGGTGCTGCGTTCCAAGGCTCGCTTTCGGGCTGAGGGGTCTGAGGTGCTTCCCAAGGATCTGCTGCAGGTGCTGCAGGCTCGGTGGGTTGCTGTGCACCCCAGGTTTCTTCCGCGGGTACAACAGGCTCGGCGGACTGCTGATCCTCCAAGAGATCTGCCTCAGGTGCCGCAGGCTGCTGTGCGCTCCAAGGTTCGGCGGGAACGATTTCAGGTCCGGCGGCAGGCTGTGCCGGGACTTGTACCGGGGTTACCATTGCGCCGCAAACATTGCAGAACTTATAGCTGTCTTCCAGCTGTGCGCCGCAATTCTGACAAAAAGCCATATTCTTCTCTCCTTTTATATATTTCTTTGAATGAGCTGCGGTATCTTTGCGGATCACAGCCGCTCAAAAATTACTTAATGGGAAATTCCGGCTTTGCTTTGGTAAATCGCAGGCAGGAATCGAAGGAGGCGGACTCCCAGGTGTAGGGTTTCTTCGCAGCTACGCCCATTTTCTGCAGCAGGATCTTGCGGATAATATCCTCCGTCCACCAGGGATTCTTGACAAAGACGGGGCCAAGGCAGTTGGTGAACAGCAGATTCTTGTATCGGGCACCCTCGGTTCCTTTGGCATCGTTGCCCCGTCCATAGAGTACATCACCCAGGGGGGCATCGGTCTCCACATCCGCCATCTGGATCTGGGAGCCGAAGATTTCCTGCTTGGTATCCCGGAGGCGGAAATGAAGGTCATCGCCCCAGACATACTTGCGTTCTTTTCCCTTCACGGGAAGAAGGCCCAGACCACGGAAGATGCTCTCATCCTCCCGCACCGTTTCACCGCCGAACAAAAGGCCCGTGGTGCCCACTGCAATGATCCAGCCATTGTTTTCAATATACTTTTCCAGCTTTGCTCTCTGGCGCTCCAGTGCCGGACGGATGAATTCAAATTCAGCGATCTCACCGGGCAGGAACAGGAGAAGATCCAGTTCATCAAAGGGGATGGGTTCATCAAAGTCATTGATGCGGTGAACCTCCACCTCAACGCCAAGGTTCTTGCCCACCCGTTCAAAGGCCTGCACACTGCCCCGCTCTCCGTGAAGGTTCAGGCAGTCGGGATACATCCAGCCCAGACGAATTTTCATATCAGCCATTTGTGCCGCCTCCCTGCTTGAAATACTTCTTGAGTTCCTTATAGGGTTTCATGCCCGTGAGGAAATAGATGTTGTTGGTCTTAGTCTTGTCCAGCTCTGCCAGAATGGTGGGGATATCCTCGGTATCCAGCACCGTGATGCGCTCTTCCGGCGCACCGGCATAGCGGATGCGGTTTGCCGTGTCATAGCAGACCGTGGTGGAGAATACCACATAGCGTTCCACCGGAGTCTTGGCAATGGGGGCGAAATTGCAGTCGAAGAAATAGAAGGAATTGGAGTAATAGGGCAGGAAGTCCTTGACCTCATACATACCCATAAAGACCGCCTTTTCACTCTTGTCCTCCGCAATGGTATCCAGTGCGGACTGCAGGGTTTCGGGATTCTCCTGCTTCATGCGAAGGTAATGGATGTGCTTGCCACGATAGGTCAGCACTTCACGGCGATGGGCAGGATTCACAAAGCAGGCAATGCCGTCGCGGATGGTCTCATCGGAGAGGCCAAGATTGCGGCAGATGGCAATGTCCATGGCGTAATTATAGATATAGAAGGGATTGGCGTAGGGATAGGACCATACAAGACCGCCGCAGCGGAAGGTCTTGCCGGCAAAGTCGATGTCTTCTGCCAGAACATCCGGCTTTTCCTCGGAACGATGGCCGCAATGAGTGCAGGCAAAGGTGCCGATGCTGGCAAGATGATAGTGGGAATAGGAAATGGGATGACCGCACTTGGGACAGGGCATGGTCACATCATAGAAGTCATGGCTCTCATAGGTCTTTTCATTGGCAGCGGCACCGAAGTAGATGCTCTTGCCGGCGCAATCCTCAAGGGCCTTGCTTCTGGGTTCTTCATTATTGAGATACAGGGTCATATCCTTGCCGATGGCGCTGCGGAACTTGCGGAGGATAAAGTCGGGGTCGCCGTTGCGCTGCACCTGATCCTTCTGCAGGTTGGTGATGCCCATATGTCCTGCAGGAAGCACCTTGCGGATGGCGGGAAGGCTTCTTTCGTCAATTTCCAGCACCAGATATTCCTTATTGAACTTGCCGCCCAGTGTGGAATTCTTGATGAGGGTGGTGGCCACACCGCCCATCATATTGGCGCCCTCCAAATTGGAAGCGACCCGCTTCCCTGCCGCGGTCAGGGAGTGATAGACCAGATTGGTGGTGGTGGACTTGCCATTGGTACCGGTGATAAAAATCACCTTATTATAATCGATGCCCTTGAAATGCCGCACAAAATCCGGCATCAGGCGGGTAGCGATCTTGCCTGCGTAGTTACTGCCACGATTACGGTCGATGAGGTTGACCGCAATGGCCACCAGCTTGGATATCCAAAGTGTGATAATGAATTTCATGCGCAAACCGCGCTCCTCTCTTTGTTTCTTCTTCGCCTGTTAGTAATTCCTTAAAAGTATAACAGAATAACGGTGCAATATCAAGACTTTTTAGAATGAAGCTGAAAAAGGCTCATTTTTTGCCGCTAAATCAATGCTTGACTATTGCCACCATATATAATAAAATTGTATGGTATGTTTTGTAGAAAAAAGGCGTCCTGCCGACTATGGTGATGAATTATGGTATTTGCTGATCTCTTTTTCATTTACATCTTCCTCCCCCTGTGCTTCATCTTTTATTACACTTCCAAGACACTGGAACGGAAGAACACCGTCCTGATCATTTTCTCTTTGTTTTTCTATGCCTGGGGCGAACCCCTGTTTGTGCTGATGCTGGTGTTCAGTGCGGCAATGAACTGGTTTGTGGGTCTGCTGATCGGAAGATTCCGGGATACCCCATACGCAAAAATTGCCCTGGGTGCAGGTATCGCCGTCAATCTTCTTCTGCTGCTGGTCTTTAAGTATACCGGCTTCCTGGTGGAGAACTTCAATGCTCTGTTTGGTGCAGCCATCCCTGTGCCCGAGATCAGACTTCCCATCGGCATCAGCTTCTTCACCTTCCAGGCCATTTCCTATATTGTGGACTGCCATTGGGAAACGGTAAAGGTGCAGTACAAGTTCCATAAGTTCCTGCTGTATCTCTCCCTCTTCCCCCAGCTCATTGCAGGCCCCATCGTCCGCTACAGCGTGGTGGAGCAGGAGATCGACAACCGCACGATTACCCTGAACGACCTGTGCGAAGGCGCCCTGCGAGTGATCCTTGGCCTTGCGAAAAAGGTCATCATCGCAAACAATCTCTATGTGATCGTCACCACCTTCTTTGACGGCGACATTGCAGGTCTTTCCGTGCTGGGCACCTGGTACACCGTCATCGCCTATTCCCTGTATGTCTACTTCGACTTCAGCGGCTATTCCGACATTGCCATCGGCCTTGGCCGGATGTTCGGCTTCCACTTTGACGAGAACTTTACCCATCCCTTTGTATGTAAGACCATCGCGGAATTCTGGCAGCGCTGGCACATTTCCCTTGGCTCCTTCTTCCGGGATTATCTGCTGTATATCCCCATTTTCGGAAAAAACCGCAAGTATTTCAGCCTCTTCTTAGTGTGGTTCTGCACCGGCATGTGGCACGGTGCCTCCTGGAACTATATCCTCTGGGGTCTGTACTTCGGCTTCTTCATCTTCTTCGAGCAGAAGCTGGGCAAGAAGCGCATGAAGACCTGGCCCATCTGGGTCAAGCACATCTACAGCAAGGTCGTCATCATCATCGGCTTCGGCATCTTCTGCTTTGAAGATCTGGGTCAGCTCGGTCAGTTCTTCCTGAACATCACCGGCATCAGCATGCTGTCCCACGGGGCTGGCTTCTATGATGTGATGACCTGGTCCTCCTTCCTGAACAATATGTTCCTGATCGCGGCGGCCATCATTTGCAGCATGCCGCTCCTGCCCAAGATGAAGAGCTTCTTCTTAGAGCACAAGAATCACACAGTATATGCTGTTGGCCGCTACGGCGCTCTCGTCGGCTGTGCTGCCCTGCTGATCATCGTCAGCATCCTTCTTGTGGATGCCACCAACAACCCCTTCCTATACTTCCGGTTCTGATCCGGCCATCTGACATGAGGTGACAAACCATGTACGAATACGAAGATCAATTCAATGAAACCACCGCCGTGGAGGAGACCCCGGAGGACCGTGCCAAAGCCCGCCGCAAAAAGCGCTGGGAGCGCCGCAGAAATTGGGATAAGACCCGCATTTCCGTGTTCAGCATTCTGCTGCTGGGCGGCGCATTCGCCCTGATCACCCTGTTTTTACTGGTCTTCCCCCGCCCCACGATATCTGAAATTGAGAACCGGGAACTGGAACGCCTCCCCAAGTTCTCATTCCAAAGCTATTTCTCCGGCGAGTTTACTGAAAAATTAGCAATCCACTATGTTGATACCGTTCCCTACCGTGACTATTTCAAGAATGTGGGTAACCAGTTCAAGTCTCTGTTTGGCGTCCGTTCTGCCGAGAGCGCAGTGACCTTCATCAATAAGCCGCTGGTGGAAAATGCCATGGGCGCTGCCCCCAAGGAAGAAGACCCTTCTGCAACCTTGGATCCCGCCGATCCTTCCACCACAGATCCCTCCACTGCCACCACCGTACCCGAGGAACCCATCGAGGAGGAAGCACCTCCCCAGAAGAATTTCCGCGAGGAAGAGGCGGAATTCAATATGTCCAACGGTCTTCTGGTCGTCCAGCAGGACGGTCACTGGAAGTGCCTGGGTCTGTTCGGCGGCGGAAGCGGCGATGCCTATGCTGAAGCCCTCAATACCCTGCAGGAGCAGGTCAGCTCCAGAGTCAAGATCTATTCCATGCCCGCTCCCCTCGCCAGCCAGTTCTATCTGCCCAGCAACGCCTCTGACTACTCCAGAGACCAGTCCGAATGCTTCGATGCTGTACACGAAAAGCTGGATGATCGCATCATTACCATCAATATCTGCGACGAAATGGCGAAGCATACCGAAGAAGAGATCTACTGCCGCACCGACCATCACTGGCAGGCATTGGGCGCTTACTACGCCTGCGAGCAGTTCGCAAAGACCGCCGGTGTTCCCTTCGCTGACCTGAGCGAGTATGAAAAGGGCGTCAACGAAGGCTATGTGGGCACCATGTACGCCTTCTCCGAAGACTCCCGTATTCTCAACGATCCGGAAGACTTCACCTACTATGTCCCCACCTGCGAGTATGAAGCTCACTTCTACGATTCTTCCTTTAACTATGAATACACCGATGACCTGTTCCGTGAAGTCGGTGTTGCCTCCTCCTATCTGATGTTCCTTGGCAGCGATGAATACATCGTCAAGGTGGATACCGAGGTCAATAACAACCGCCGTCTCTTAGTCATCAAGGACAGCTACGGCAATGCGGAGATCCCCTTCTACACCAGCTCCTTTGAGCAGGTATTTGTGGCGGATATGCGCTACTTAGAGCGGAATCTGCCCAACTTCATCGAAGCCATGGGCATCACGGATGTGCTGTTCTCCATGTGCTCCTACTCAGTGGTAGGCGGCAATGCCGACAACCTGATGAACCTGATCACACAGGATGCCGGCAGCGAGATCATCGACGAGCAGCCCGCCATCGCCGCCGAGAAGGCAGCGGAGGAAGCAGAAGCCGCCCGTCAGGCCGCTTTAGAGCAGCCTGATCCCAATGCCGCCACCGAAGAAACCGCATCTCAGGAATAAGGAGGGAACCCAAATGAAAGAACTGGAATATCCCTTTGACGCGTCATATATCATCCAAAAGCGCCGTGCCATCCGCAAGGCACTATTGGCGGACGGCAGACCCCGCATTGAGAAAAAGGTCGCCGTATTCGGCGGCTCCACCACCAGCAATATCGTGCAGACCATGGAACTGTTCCTGCTGGATGCGGGCATTGCTCCCACCTTCTATGAATCGGAGTATGCCCAGTATTTCCAGGACGCCATGTTCCCGGACGAACATCTGCTGGCCTTTGCCCCGGACATCGTGTTCATCCACACCTCCAACCGCAACATCACCGCCTATCCCGAGATCACTGACAGTGAAGAAGTGGTAGAACAGAAGCTGCGGGGTGAATATGAAAAGTTCACCGCCATGTGGGACAGCATCCGTGAAAAGTTCCGCTGCCCCATCATTCAGAACAACTTTGAGATGCCCTTCTTCCGTCTTTTAGGCAACCGGGACTGTTATGACATCCACGGCAGAAGCCATTTCCTCTCCCGGCTCAACGAGCTGTTCTCCCAGTATGCACGGGAACACGAAAGCTTTTTCCTGAATGACCTTGCCTATATGGCAGCGGATTACGGTCTTCGCAAATGGTCCGATCCCTCCTACTGGAATATGTACAAGTACGCCATGTGCTTTGAGGCCATCCCCTCGTTTGCCTTCAATGTTTCCAATATCATCAAGTCCGTATTCGGCAGAAACAAGAAGGCCCTTGCCCTTGACTTGGACAACACCCTTTGGGGCGGCGTCGTGGGCGATGACGGCGTGGACGGCATTGAGATCGGTCAGGAGACCGGCGTTTCCCAGTCCTACTACGAATTCCAGTCCTATCTGAAGTGCGTGAAGGCACAGGGCATTCTCCTCACCGTCTGCTCCAAAAACGACCATGAGAATGCCATTGCGGGCCTGAACCATCCGGAAGGCGCTCTGAAGCCGGATGATTTCATCATCATCAAGGCCAACTGGGAGAACAAGGACCGCAATATCGTGGAGATCGCCCAGGAGCTGAACATCCTGCCGGAAGCCATCGTCTTTGCAGATGACAATCCCGCAGAGCGGGCCATCGTCCGGGCGCAGGTGCCCGGTGTGGCAGTGCCGGAGATGGAGGGTGTGGAAAACTACATCGCCACCATCGACCGGGGCGGCTATTTTGAAGTC
>SVMC01000064.1 GCA_015067585.1 Oscillospiraceae bacterium | reverse complement strand
GGTTGGCGTGGGTGGCCAGGGTGCCATTCTGACCGCAAAAGTATTGGTCAACGGTCTGATGAAGGCCGGTTATGATGTAAAAATGAGTGAGGTTCACGGCATGAGCCAGCGCGGCGGCAGTGTCTCCACCCAGGTCCACTGGGGCGAGAAGGTCTATTCTCCCGTTATTGGCAAGGGTGCCGCGGATATCGTGGTGGCCTTTGAAAAGATGGAAGCCGTCCGCTATTCCGATTACCTGAAACCCGGCGGCATCGCCGTCATCAACGATTATGAGATGGCCTCCTCCACCATTGCTGCCGGCCTGTGCCAGTACCCCGAGGGCTGTCTGGAGGCTATGGAGAGCCACTTTACCTGCCATATCCTGAAGGCAGAAAAAATCGCCCGTGAACTGGGCAACCCCAAGTGCATGAACATCGTCCTCTTCGGCAGCATGGTCAAGGCGCTGAACATGGATGACATTGATTGGGAAACCGTCATTGCGGAAACTGTTCCCCCGAAGTTCCGTGAGCTGAATCTGAAAGCCTACCGTGCTGGCTATGAAGCCGTTAGTGCATAAGGAGGAGAGATCCATGCTGAAAAGTTTTGCCCAGCTTCGTGAATGTGTGGGCAGGGGTGCGCCGAAGACCGTTGCGGTAGCCTGCGCCCACGACCCCCATACACTGGAATCCGTATTGTACGCTGCCTCCGAAGGGATCCTCAACTATATCCTCATCGGACGCGGCGAGGACATCCTGCGCATCGGCAGGGAACTCGGCCATGAGATCGCCCCGGAAACCGTGATCCATGCCGAAAGCGACGAAGAAGCCGCCGCCATTGCCGTGGGTCTGGTGCGTGAGGGCAAGGCAAACTTTCTGCAAAAAGGCCTGATGCAGACCTCCACCATTCTCAAGGCTGTTGTCAACAAGCAGACCGGCATCGGACAGGGCCGTCCCATGTCCCATACCGCTCTGATCGAGATCCCCGGCTACCACAAGCTGCTGGGCGTTACCGATGGCGGTATGATCCCCTGCCCCGATTTGGAGGGCAAGAAGGCCATCGTGCGCAATGCTGTGGATATGTTCCGGGCGCTGGGCTATGAGAAGCCCATGGTCGCGGCGGTATGTGCCGCCGAGACAGTCAGCCCCAAGATCATCGAGACGGTGGATGCTGCCGCCCTGAAGGAAGCAGGTCTTGCAGGAGAGCTGGGTCAGTGCTATCTGGAAGGTCCCATCTCCTTCGATCTGGCGGTAAACCGGGAGTCTGCCAAAATCAAAGGCTATGAAAGTCCCGTCTGCGGTGAGACAGACATCATGCTGGTGCCCAACATCACCGCCGGCAATATAATGGTCAAGGCACTTTTGGAGTTCGCAGGCACCAAAATGGTGGGCTGCGTCATCGGCGCAAAGTGCCCCATCGCCCTGAATTCCAGAAGCGCCAGCTTTGAAGAAAAGTACAATTCGCTTCTGGTCTGCGCCCTGATGAGCTGACCCTTCCGAACCGATACACAGAAAGGAATAAGCTATGTATCTGCAATTAGTGATCAACCCCGGCTCCACCAGCACCAAGCTGGCACTCTACGAGGATGACAAAATGCTCGTGAAGGAGAGCATCTCCCACGACAGTAACGAACTGGCTGCCTATCATAGCCTGTACGATCAGCTTCCCTTCCGGGATCAGATCGTCAAAGACTTTATGAAGCGCAACGGCATCCGTGGAGAAGACCTCTCCGGTATCATGGCACGCGGCGGTCTGGTACCCGGTCTGAAAACCGGCGGCTATCTTGTCAACGACGACCTGTACACCGCCCTCAGCAGTTCCATCAGCTCCCCCCATGCCTCCAATCTGGGCGGCATGATCGCAAGGGATATCGCCCAGCCTCTGGGCATTCCCGCCTACATCTACGACGCTCCCACCTCGGGTGAATTGCAGGATGTGGCCTGCATTACAGGCATTCCCGATATCAAGCGCCAAAGCCTCTGCCATGTGCTCAACAGCCGCGCCATGGCCCTGGAATATGCCCGGCGTGTGGGGATCGACTACGAAGATCTCAATCTGATCGTTGCCCATCTGGGCGGCGGTGTTTCCGCCAGTGTCCACCGCAAGGGTCATATCATCGACTCTCTGGGCGATGACGACGGACAGTTTTCCCCCGAGCGTGCCGGCAGTGTGCCCGGACTGGAGCTGATCCGCCTGTGCTACTCCGGAAAGTACACCGAAGCGGAAATGGTGAAGAAGGTTCGCGGCAAGGGCGGTATGTACGCCCATCTGGGCACCAGTGACTGCATGGCCATTGAGAAGATGGTCCGCGCAGGCGACAAGCACGCGGAACTGATCTTCCATGCCCAGGCCTACCAAATCTCCAAGGGCATCGGCCTTCTGTCTGTGGTGCTCAGCGGTCAGATCGATGCCATCATCCTCACCGGCGGTCTGGCCCGCTCCAAAATGCTGACCGACTGGGTGCGGGAATATGTGCGCTACATTGCGCCTGTCATCGTACTGCCCGGCGAAAACGAGCTGGAGGCGCTGGCCTTAGGCGGCCTCCGCCTGCTGTCCGGTCAGGAACAGCCCAACACCTACCATCTGCCCACCTGAGAGCACACACTATTCTCTAATAAATGCTTTTTCCATAAAGCGGTTTCGCAATATGAAAAAGATACCGCCTTGTGAACTGCCCCTTTCGCACAGACACCCGAAATAAGCAAAAAATGGCTCAACTGACCTCACAGAAAGTCAGTTGAGCCATTTGCTCGTTTTATGGGATTTGGATGTAGCTTGCTGTGTACCTCCTAGCCACCCGCAACTGAGCAGTAAAAATAAGGGGAGGTGTGTTATCAAGTGCTATCAATCTTCTATCATATCTGGAGAAATCACAAGAAATTCGCGACTTTTCCGGGCCTTGAACCGGGAAAAACGGGGGATTTCCGGATTTTACTTACTCCCACTCATTTTCGTGGTTCTTCTTTGGCTTATTATGCCCTAAATATTATCCTAAACGGCAATTTTGAACCTGTTTTTCCACCCATTATTTCATTTATCAAAATTTTTGTTGCAGAAAATGTTGCAAAATCGCCTGTGGAATAGTATCAGGTGGTTGCGAGGTAACCGCTTGTTATAACAGGTGTGCGTTTATCTTCCGCTGATCTGACGGCGGCAATAGATACGACTTCCGAGCCAAGCCAGCAGCGCTGCGGCGCCAATGTAGACGAGGGGAACGATCTGATACGAGGTGAACTGCGTCCCAAAC
>SVMC01000025.1 GCA_015067585.1 Oscillospiraceae bacterium | reverse complement strand
AGCAAGGAAGAATACGATCGCTGGCGCTATCGTTATCCTGAGTTCGACACCACCGGCATTTGGGCGAAGGTGCCTCCCAAGCAAATCAGCGACTGGCTGACGGAAGCATTTAATCCCGGCAAGTAAATAAACAAAAAAAGTGTCTTACTGGTTGCAAAAACCAGTAAGACACTTGTCATTTATAGGATAAGTTTTAAGCACCGACAAGCCAATAGTTACCTTTTGGGAAACGCAATAAACTTGATGCAAGAAGTGCTATCATTTGGCTATCAAATGGATTGAAAAAGCATCCGATTTTGCCACTTTCCCGGCTCAAGAGCCGGGAAAAACGGCCTTAGGATAATTTTTCTTTATTCCCACTCAATGGTGCCGGTGGGCTTGGGGGTGAGATCGTAGAGGACGCGGTTGATGCCTTCTACTTCGTTGGTGATGCGCTGGGTGATGTGGTGCAGGACGGCGTAGGGGATCTCTTCGATGGTGGCGGTCATGGCGTCGGTGGTGTTGACGGCGCGGATGATGGCGGGCCAGCCTTCGTAGCGGCTTTCGTCCTTCACGCCAACGCTCTTGATATCGGGCACGGCGATGAAATACTGCCAGACCTTTTCGTTCAGGCCGCTGTTGTCGAACTCTTCGCGCAGGATGGCATCTGCCTCACGCAGGGCGTTCAGACGGTCGCGGGTGATGGCGCCAAGGCAGCGCACACCCAGGCCGGGGCCGGGGAAGGGCTGACGATAGACCATGGCATGGGGCAGACCCAGTGCCTCGCCCACAACGCGCACTTCATCCTTGAACAGCAGCTTCAGGGGCTCTACCAGCTCAAACTTCAGATCTTCAGGCAGACCGCCCACATTATGATGGGACTTGACGGCCTTCTTGCCCTCGGCCTGCTTGATGGACTCGAGAATGTCGGGGTAGATGGTGCCCTGTGCCAGATAGGTGATGTTCTCCAGCTTGCGGGCTTCATCGGCAAATACATTGATGAACTCCGCGCCGATGATCTTGCGCTTACGCTCGGGATCGGCAACGCCTGCCAGCAGATCCAGGAAGCGGTCCGTGGCATCGATATAGATCAGGTTGGCTTCCATCGCCTCGCCGAAGATCTTGATCACATCTTCGCTCTCGCCTTTGCGCATGAGGCCGTGGTTGACATGGACGCATACCAGCTGCTTGCCGATAGCCTTGATCAGCAGGGCTGCCACAACAGAGGAGTCAACACCGCCGGACAGGGCCAGCAGTACCTTCTTATCGCCGATCTGCTCACGCAGCGCAGCGATCTGTTCCTCGATGAATGCATCGGCCAGAGCCTTCGTTGTGATTCTTGCCATGGTTTCGGGACGCTTATTGTTTTCCATTGGGATCCTCCTCTGTATAGTAATCAAAGTTTTCTATTATTCCGGGTCAGCCGTTTCCGGCGGTTCCGGGAACCAGACCAGTTCTCTCGGTGCGGGGGGCGGGCAGGTGTCGGGGTCGATGCCCATCTGACGGCAGCGGGCATAATAGGCATGGGACAGGAATTTCTGCACCCCCTGCATGACCTCGCTCAGCTCTACCGTGGTATCCCCCACATAGAGGATGACGGTGATGCCGCTGCGGGTGGCGATGGCCTGCTCGCCGCGGATCTGATTGTACAAATATCGCTCTGTGTTTTTCAGTGTACGGCAGGTGAAGCCTTCTTCGTCATAGCGCACCACAAAGAAGAAGTAGCTTGCCAGCAGCACCGCGCCCAAAATAGCGATCACAATGCCGCCTACCAGTCCCAGCGCTGAATTCAGGAACATAAGCAGCGCCAGACCTGCCACCAGCATAATGATACCAATGATGACGGCTCGTCTCGGCTGACGCACGATTCTCGCCTGGGGTTCATGCCTACGCAGGCGCTGGATCAGCTTGTCCACAAGGAAGCACATGCCGAATACGAAAGCACAGAACAGCAAAAGAAAGACATAAAACATGGCGCTGCTCCTATACGGAAAGACCGGAAATATACCATCTGCCCTCGATGCAGACGCAGCTCACATTGGTCTTGCCCACATATTTCTGCCCGTTCTGGAAATAGGTAAAGCTCACTTCCGCCCGGGCGGTGTCGCCATCCGGCTCCACGGAATCGACTTCGATCTGCAGGGTGCTGCAGATCTCACCGGCATTTTCCGCTCTTTCCGCGCCAAGCACTTCAAGAAGGGTGTTGAGCAGTTCTTCGTCGCTCTTACCGCCGAGCTTACCCGCAAGGTCAAGGCCCGTCCGCAGGGGATCGGCGATCTTGGGGGACACGCAGTCTAAAATACCGTCAAGGTCCATATCGTTACAGGCAGCATTGCAGCGCTCCACCATCTGCTCCACGGTCTCCCGGGAAGCGGCAGTGGTTTCCGGCTCCGGCTGCAGCTTGAACAGCTCTTCAAGGGTGCCGCAGCCGGACAGGCTCATCACCAGCAGCGCGGTCATCACAAGCACGCATACGATCCGTTTCATAGCATTGTCCTTTCTCCCCAAAATGGGGCTTAGGATTTATGCTAAACATTATAGCACTATTTTAACACAGGTACAAGAAAAACATGAGCCGAACCTCTGTTTTTCTCCCAAATCACCTTATTTTTTCAGCGCAGCAGGGATCGCCAGTGACAATTTGCCGATATATTCCTCCGGACGCAGGCCATTCCCCCGAAGCTCCGCGCAGCCACCGGGGCGAATGCGGCCATCGCTGCACAGAACGCCGCACAGGTACACCGGACAAAGGCCCCCCAAAAGCTGGCTGACGATGGTGCGCATGGCCAGCTCTCCCCCACCCCCCTGTCCGCAGATGGTGACGCAGGAGCAGAGCTTGCCCGACAGCAGTTCAATGCACCCGGAAAGCCAGCTTTTCATCTGCCAGCAGGCATGGGTATAGTAATCCGGCAGCACCAGCACGATGGCATCCGCCTCACAAAGGGCCGCCTCGTCCGCCTCCTCCATAGGGTAATAGCAGCAGTTCGCCTGAGCGCCCAATTCTCTTCCAAAGGCCCTCGCCCCCTCATCCGGGGCACATACGATGAGTATGGACATATCCTTCCCTCCCTTTCTCCCTGCATCCTATGCGTTGGGATTGGGGGAGTATGACAGGGGGATAAAGGGTCTGTATTGACTTTTGCCATCATCTGTGCCCTTACTCTTCGCTCAATAATTCCAGAAATTCCTCCAGGCACAGTCCCCTGTCATGGATCTCTCTGGCCGCATCTCTACCCACATATCTGTAGTGCCAGGGTTCATAGACAATTCCCGTTACATCACTTTTGGTATTCGGATAGCGCAAAACGAAACCATACTCCCAACTGTGATCTATAAGCCATCGCTGGACATCGGTGTCCTCCTGTGCATCGTCCAGAAGCTGGTAATTCCGGTCCACGATGTCCAGTGCCAATCCCGTATGGTGCTCACTGGTGCCAGGAGGCGCTACGACCATTCCCGCCATCTCCTTCGCATCTTCATAAGGATAGCCCTTTTGCCGCAGCTCTTCTATTTTGTTCTCATATAGTTCCCGTTGGTCTTCGAAGGTGCGGTAGGCAGAGCTGATCACCGGCAATCGGCCGGCATTCCGGCAATCATCCATCATTTCCTGCAGATCCGGATAACAGCGGGAATCTACTTGCAGTCCATTGCTCAGTTCTTTCAGTTCCGGCACAACATTTTCTTCCAGTATATGCGTTTTATTTACCAACCGCAGCCGCCAGTCGTCCGCAGAAAAGGATAGACTCAGTGACGGTTCTGCGTTCGGCATCCGAGTGGTGACTTCCGGGCAAGCAAGAAACCCGACTTGCCCGGCTGCTTCTTTCGGATTCCGAAGGGCTGTCCAAATTGTCAGCACTGCTGCCGCAGCAAATAGCAGCGGCAGCAAGCGAATCTTCCGGATAGTCTTTTGTCTCCGTTTTTTGGAACAGTGCGGCGCAAAGGGGACTGTTGCGCTACAATAGTGTGCCCGGCATTGCATTAACCAATAAACGAGCGGTCTCATCGCCAGATCCATCTGTCCTGCATACTCTATGAATCCTGCGTCAAACCCCTGCTTGAACCGGTGCAGGCCGAAACGGGGATTCTCCGGAACCGGCACTCCCTCTACACCACGGAAGTCATAGACAGTACACCCTTCCATCAGTGCATAGCACATCATCTCCCATTGCAGGAGGTAGTTGGGCATATCCTCACGGCCTTCTGAGAAAGAACAGCCATAGACATACCACGCTTTCTTCCCCAATATCACTTCAATGGCACCCGCCAGAATCCGCCCATCTTTCTCCGCAAGGAGGAGGTGGGCGTTTTTGCCCATGGAATACAGGAAGTTCTCATAGAAGGCTGCCGGTTTGCAGACAAACCCGTCCCGCTTCCCGGTTTCCTCCATCATGGTCTGGAACACCGGCAGGTCGGACAGGCTTCCCTCCCTGACTATGATCCCCCGTCGCTGTGCAAGGCGGATGTTGTACCGCGTCTCGGAATGAAATCGGGACAGCAACTCCGATTCGGTTAGTCCTGTCAGTTTCGTCTGATATACACATTTGGGCTGATAGGTGGTGTAATCATTCCGGGGATCAAACCGAAACCCCATAGATTCTGCCTTGTGCCGGAACAAATCGTCCTCGGCAGAAACAGGCGGGTCGATGCGCAGTAAGTAACCTTTGTTCTCCCGGCAATATTCCCGGGCAGCTTTGATGATGGCCCGGAATTGCTCTTTCGTGGTAAACACAGGTCCTCTGGGAGCATAGAACAGCCGCATCCCTGCAAAACGGCTGGCCTGGGAATGGAGGGCGATGGATGCGGTAATTTTCCCATCCTCCCCACGGATCACAATGCCGTTCCATTTATAATCAGGACGGCTTCTTCCATAGAGGGTCGTTTGCATATAGTGGCCCCGGGGATGGTTCCTTACAAAGTCATCCAGATCCCTGGCATTATCCAATGTCAACAGTTCTGTCATGTCCATCAGCTCCTTCGCCTCAATCCTACGCAATGACGGCATCCAATCGTCATCAGACCGCAATTACTGTGGCATCTTTTAGAGAACAGTGGTAAAATACGGGAAAAGATGCCGTTTTGATGCCGGTATGATGTATCCTGAGGCTGAGGTGAACGAATATGATCCACATTTTAATTGTCGAAGACGAAAAACCTATTTCCAACCTGATCCGTATGACGCTGAAGCGGGCAGGCTATGCCTGCGACTGCGCCTTTGACGGAACAGAAGCCCTGACCTACCTCGAAAAGCAGAGTTATGATCTGATCCTGCTGGACATCATGCTGCCACAGATCGACGGATTCTCTTTGATGGAGTATATCCGGCCCATGGGTATTCCAGTGATCTTCATCACTGCCATGAACGCCCTTACAGACCGGGTGAAGGGGCTTCGCATGGGTGCAGAGGATTACATCATCAAACCCTTTGAAGTTCTGGAACTACTGGCCAGAGTGGAGGTGGTTCTCCGCCGATACAACAAAACCGCTGAACTGATGGAGATCGGCGGTCTTACCATCGATACAGTAGCTATGACCGTTCTGAAAGACGGTGAGGAAGTGAAGCTGACCAGAAAGGAATATGACCTGCTCCTGCTGTTTGCCCGAAATCCCAATGTGGCTCTGTACCGGGAAACGATCTACGAACGGGTCTGGAACGAGGAATTCCCCTATGGCAGCAAAACGGTGGATCTACATATCCAGCGGCTACGGAAAAAGGTAGGATGGGAGAAGATGCTCAAGGCCGTGAACAAGGTAGGCTACCGACTGGAGGCATAAATGAAATTTCGAACAAAAATTCTTTTGTGTATGGTGTGGATTCTGGCTCTTGCGCTGGGGGTGGGCGGCACTTTGTTGATCCACCTGTCCTTCCAGGAGTCCCTGAACCGGGAGCGGGACAGCCTGCTGCAAAGCTACCGGCTCACTACCTCTGTGCTGGGTACAGCTACGGGAACCCCACAGGATGATTCTTTGGAAATTGTTGTGGCGGACGCTTTCTCCCAGATGCATCGCATGATGGATTGGAGTTATGCGGAATTAAATCTGGAAGGAATGAATCTGATCCGCGAAGGCCCCCTTCCTGCACCAGAGACGGAGGAATTTACTCCCGGTAAATGTATCATCCGTGTATTTGAGGCGGTAGACCAGGGACACTATATTCAGCTCTGTGCAGAAATCTCTGTAGACGATCAGTCGTTGACTATGACACTGATCCGGAATATTTCTAATATTTATAACACCCGTGATTCGATGCTTTCCGTATTCCGCTGGGTATTTCTGATTACATTGTCCGTGGGAGGATTGTTGAGTCTGATCCTGTCCACCGCTCTGACGGCACCCTTGCAGAGGCTTTCCCGAGCCACCCGGCAGATGTCCGAAGGTGATCTCTCCGTGCGGCTGAATCCGAAGTCAACGGACGAGGTGGGAAGCTTGTCCCGGGACTTTGACCATATGGCGCAGAAGCTGGAAGAAAACATCGCCGCCATGGAAAACACCATGGCGGCACAAGAACGGTTTATGGGCAGCTTTGCGCACGAACTGAAGACCCCCATGACCTCTATCATCGGTTATGCCGATCTGCTTCGGACGCAGTCATTGGAAGGAGCAGAAGCGCAGGAAGCAGCCAACTACATTTTCTCTGAGAGCAAACGGTTGGAGAGTCTGTCCTGGAAGCTGCTGCAGCTCCACCTTGCCAAGCACGAAGCACCGGAGCTGGAGTCTGTGGAGATGGATCGGTTCGTGATCAATCTGGTCCAACAGCTCCGCCCGGTGTATCAGCAATCCGGCATTTGTCTGGACTGCCGAACCCAGCCGGGCACCTGGGATGTTGATCCCGAACTGATGGAGTCGGTACTGATGAACCTGATGGACAACGCCCGGAAAGCCATGGAGCAAGGCGGCATCATTGCTCTGATGGTAGATTATCCGGAAGGCTGCTGCCGCATTCGGGTGGCCGACAACGGCTGCGGCATGCCAAATGAGGTATTGAACCATTTAACCGAAACTTTCTACCGGGTAGATAAATCCCGCTCCCGGGCACAGGGCGGTGCAGGTCTGGGCTTGAGCCTTTGCAATGAAATTGTCCGGTATCATAACGGAGAACTGAAGTTCGAGAGCCAGCTAAAGCATGGTACCTGCGTCAGCGTAATTTTGAAAGGGGGAGCAAAATGAAACAAATCTTAATCGTGTTCCTCCTGATCCCGGCGGTAATCGCCGGATTGATGATGCCCGATTTGTGGTTGGTAATTCAAGACAAAAATCTGGAAGCACCCCAGATAACAGAGCTTTCGGATGCAACACTTGACTGGGTTGGTCCGGACCCCGAAGCGGAGTTTCCGACAGTTACCGGTGAAGAGATCGTTCGAAGATTGAGGCTGGTCGAGTCCGGTGCATCGGTGATGATACCTTTGGATGCAACCACCGGCGAAGCACTCAGAATCAGCACCCTGGTCACTGACTTCCTGAATATGCTATGTGAAGCACCGCCAGATATCTATGGCACTCAAGCAGAATATACCCTCGCATGGTTTGAACCGGAGAATACGACACTCCCTCTCTGGACTGCTTTTGCGGAATTCAATCATGGCTGGAGCTGCCTCATAACCATTGATGGGGAAAGCGGTGCGATCCTCCAATGTATCATCATCCCAAACGAAAACGGTCTCGATGAACTCTTTCCGGTTAGCTTCATTCGAGCAGCAGAAGAACCGGATACCTATATCGAGTCACTGATAGCCCAGCGATTTTGTGACACCTTATCCTATTTCATGGGCAATAATAATGAGGAAATACCCACTGTTTGGACTACGGAAGATGCCAACAGCATAAACATCAATTTTACAGATGCTTCGTCAGCATCCTTTACCGGTATGCTGTATGTGGATCTCATGGATGGGATTCTTTTTAATCACCCGTGATGCGCACAGGGGACGCTGTGTTCTTTCCCAGCCGACATATCCTTCCCTCCCTTTCTCCCTGCATCCTATGCGTTTGGATTGGGGGAGTATGCCAGGGGGATAAAGGGCCTGTTGCAAAACACAAGTTTTGCAACAGGCCCAATGATATCCGTTCCTGTCGGAACGGGTGATATATCTTCGATATGATATCGCTCTTCGATCGATGATATATGCCTGCAGCATATGAAGGAACGGATATTATATCATATTTGCTTCGCAAATATATCATACGGCGCAGCCGTATATCATATCGTGAAAGCGATAAATCATTAATATCTGAGATATTCGCTGTCTGAACGACAGGGAATCCGTTTTCGATTCACCCCCATACCAATACGATCGTCGAGTTTCCCGCTGAGGGACTGTAGCAAAATCTGCGTTTTGCAACAGTCCCATGTTATTTTTCCGGCACAGCAATATATTCTGACAGCACAAAAGGAATATAGAATCCGCCGAAATCTTCAAGGTAAATTACTTGGTCGTCCGTGCCGCTTTGATAGATGGGGCAGCCGCCGTATTTTCCGTCTAAATTGGTACCCATGAAATCCACGGTCGGACTTGCGGTGCTCCAGAAGGAAATGCCGCGCAAATAGCCGATCTCTTCGCTGTTCTGCGGAAGTTCGGTCACATTTGCGCCTTTTTGCGTGTAAACCGCTCCGTTTACCGCGATTTCTTCCTGATATACGAACTGCTCTACCGCAAAGGCAGCGCAGCACATGATCAGAAGCGCGGCGATCAATGTGACGCAGACAAGGGTGATTTTCTTTCGTTTCCATGCTTTTTTGAACTTTTTCAGTGGGTTTGCGCCGGTGTCCATCGGGATCGCAACGCAGCACTGCATTTCCTCACACTTTTTCCGGCACGGTTCGCACTGGGCCATATGCTCTGCCACCATGCTGCGGGTATCCTCGCTCACAACATCGTCCACATACAGTGGAAGCACATCCCGGATGATATTACAGCTGATTTTACTCATCGTTCAATTCCTCCATATAGTCTTGAATTTGCGTTTTTGCCCGGTAAAAGACGACCCTTGCCCATCCCGGACTTTTCCCAAAAAGCTGTGCGATCTTCTCGAAGGGCAGCTCGCCAAATACCCGCAGGGTGAACACTTCCTTATAGGGTTCTTTCATATCGTGCAAAAATTGATGAATGAGAAATGCGCTTTCCCCATCCATCACCCGCTCCACGATCGTTGGCTGTGGGTCTGCAACTTGGGTGGGTGGTTCTGCCACGGCAAAGCGCTTTTGCCGCTTACATTCATTGTAATAGGCATTTCTTGCAATCGTAAACAGCCATGCCCGGATATCCTTTGCCCCATCAAAACGATCGATGGATCTCAGCGTCTTTTCAAAGGTCTCCTGCGCGATCTCTTCCGCCGTCTCGGAATTTGCCGACAAGCTCCGCAGATACAGGTAAACATCTTTGAAATAGGACTGATATATGCTGTCAAAATCCATGGATCAACCTCCTTTCACCCTAATAACAATCAGGCGCGGGAAATGTTACAAACTGAAAGTAAATTTTTCGCAGCAATATTGGAAGTCTGATGGATGTCTGTGCTTCCTGCGTTTTGGAAAAACATGATAAAGAAATTCTTCAAAGTCCAGCGGAAACATACGGATCTTACGGATGCTTCCCGTGGGAATGGAGGTAATATCAGACCGCGTCACACCCAGCAGAGAACCGCTGGCAATATAAGTAAAGCAGTGATCGTCCCGAAGGAACTTCAATAGGGTCAGCAAATGGGGATATGCCGGAGCTCGTCAAGGAAGATCCGCGTGTTCTCCCGCCTTTTCATCTTCGTCCCGCCAGCATACTGATTGGAATTGGATTTCAAATGTCCTTCGATCGTTGCAGCAATCTTACGCCAGAGCATGGCTATGCCCTCCAGAGCAAACTTTTCAATCAAATCATAGCATGGTATAGGCTGCTTTTCAAATACCATTCTTCCGCAAAACGCCAACTTTTCAAACATCAGTAGGAGTGTCTTGCTTTGTGCGCAAAAAGCACCCTTGGGAGGCAGATTATTCTGCCTCCCAAGGGCGGGGATAAGGGGACGGTTAATGCGTAAAACTGTCCTGTACTTGTTTTATTTCTTCTTCCGCTCATAGGGAGTATTTTCCAGCGGGAGGGTATAGCGCCGTTCTCCGTCGTAGCGGAAGTAGGCGTCAGCAATGGCAGGGGCTGTTGGGATGGAGGTGATCTCCCCGATGCCGATGGCGCCGCAGGCCACATTCAGGCCGGATTTCTCCACCACGATGGATTTGATCTCCGGGATCTCGTTGGCCCGGAACAGGCCGAGGGTGCCGAATTTTGCCGTGGGACGGCAGTTATCGTCGATGGGGTACTGCTCCCGCAGGGCATAACCCATGCTCATTACCACGCCGCCCTCGATCTGTCCCTCGCAGGACAGGGGGTTCACTGCCTTGCCCACCTCGTGGGCAGCCACGATCTGCTTCACCTTGCCGCTGTCTTTGTCCACAACGCACATTTGCGTTGCATAGCCGTAGGCAACATGGCTGACGGGATTGGGCACATCCGCACCCAGACGATCCGTCTTTGCCAGATATTCTCCATAGAATTCCTGCCCCACCAGTTCAGCAAGAGCCTTTTCCTTTAATGCCGCGCTGAGTTTTTCGCAGGCACGGCGGCAGGCTTCGCCGGTGACGAGGGTCTGGCGGGAGCCGGAGGTGTCGCCGGAATCGGGCGCGATCCAGGTGTTGGAGCGCTCATAGACGATCTGATCTCTCGTCAAAGGTGTGTTGGTACATACCATCTGCACCAGCACCGTGCCGATGCCCTGTCCGATGCAGCTTGCGCCGGCATAGATATGCACCTTTTCGTCCTCTTCCACAATGAGCTTGCAGCGGCCCCAATCCGGGATGCCCACACCCACGCCGGAATTCTTCATGGCGCAGGCAAGGCCCACACTGTCGCCCCTTGCGATGGCCTCGTCATAATAGGGACGGATGGCCTCCAGAGTTTCTACAAGACCTGTGGATTCGTCCACGATCTGCCCGTTGGGCAGCACACCGCCGGGACGGATGGCATTTCTCATGCGGATCTCCCATGGGCTGATGCCCACAAGGTCTGCCATCATGTTGAGAAGGGTCTCCGTGGCGAAGCAGGTCTGGGTGACGCCGAAGCCGCGGAAGGCACCGGCGGGGGGATTGTTGGTATAGTAGGCATGGCCTTCGATCTTGAAATTCTCATAGGCATAAGGCCCTGCCGCATGGGTGCAGGCCCGCTCCAGCACAGGGCCTCCCAGAGAGGCGAACGCACCGGTATCGGAGCAGCAGGAGGCGGATACACCCTGAATGATGCCATTTTCGTCGCAGCCCATGGTGAAATCCATGCGGAAGGGATGGCGCTTGGGATGCACCAAAATGGACTCCGCCCGGGTGAGCTTCACCTTCACCGGCCTGCGGGTATGCCAGGTCAGCAGCGCCGCGTGGTGCTGCACCGACATATCCTCCTTGCCGCCGAAGCCGCCGCCCACGAGCTGATTCTGCACCCGCACCAGCTCCTTGGGAAGGCCCAGCATCAGAGAGCATTCATGCCTTGTGGTGTGGGCAGACTGGTCGGAGGTCAGAAGCAGCACGCCGCCATCGTCCATGGGAAGACCCACGGCACATTCCGGCTCCAAAAAGGCGTGCTCTGTCCACGGCGTCTCAAAATGCCGGGTCAGGACATATTTCGACCTTGCAATGGCCTCATCCGCATCCCCTCGGGATACCATGCGATGGGCCTGAATGTTGTTCTCTTCTTCATCAAATACACGGGGCGCATCGGGAGCCGCCGCCTCGTCAATGCCGTGGACGGCGGGCAGCACCTCGTAGTCCACCACGATGCACTTTCTTGCCGCTTCCAAGGCTTCCCTTGTCTCCGCGGCGATCAGAGCAATGCTGTCGCCAAAATAGTGGGTCAGACCGCCTACCGGGATGAGGGTATACTGGTCATGCTTCAGATGGCCGATCTTATTTTCGCCGGGAATATCCTGCGCTGTCAGAATGCATACCACACCGGGAAGCTTCTTTGCCTCTTCGGTATGGATGGCCAGCACTCTTGCCCGGGGGTGGGCACTTCGCAGGGCAGAGCCATACAGCATCCCTTCCGGGTACACATCATCGCAGAAAATGCCCGTACCCAGTACCTTTTCCTCCACATCCAGACGGTGGACGGAGGAACCAAGCTGCCAGTCATCATGGGTGGGGCCGGGGATGACCCCCTCCCGGAAGATTTCGGCGGCAAGCTGTACTGCCTTTATGATCTTCACATAGCCGGTGCAGCGGCAGATATTGTTTTTCAAGGCAAGGCGAATGTCCTCCTCCGTGGGATCGGGATTCTTGTCCAAAAGCCCCTTGGCACACAACACCATGCCGGGGATGCAGAAGCCGCACTGTACTGCGCCCGCTTCACCGAAGGCATAGGTATAGACCCGCTTCTCCCAATCGCTGAGGCCCTCCACCGTCAGGATGGATTTGCCCTCCATGCGGTCGGTGGTGGGGATGCAGGCCCGCTGGGCCTTGCCGTCGATCAGCACCGTACAGGTGCCGCAGGCACCCTCGCTGCAGCCGTCCTTCACAGAGGTCAGGTGAAGGGTGTCCCTAAGATAGGTCATGAGCTTCATGCCCCCCGGGGCGGTGACAGGTGTTCCATTCACAATAAATGCAGGCATAACATCCCCTCCTGTTCGTTTCGTTACCCCAAGTATACTACAAAAACGCCCCTTCGGCAACCACTGTCTTTCATGAAAATTGCCCAAAAAATCATCAGGAAATGTCATCGGACGGACTTTCCGACTGCGAGGATTCCTCCATGAGGATCTCTACATAGCATTTGGAAGCGGGCACCGTTTCATTGAACAGCGCCTCATCATAGCCGTTGCGCTCATACAGGTAGCGCACATACTCCGACCATTCCTGCCAATCCTCCGCAACTCCTACAAAGGGGCTTTCCAGAAGCGCGTCCCCCAGTTCACTGTGCCAGAAATGGTACATCCCCATCTCTGCGCCGGTGCTTTCAAGGGTCAGACCCTCTAAAATCCCCGCATCAAATTGGCGCATACAGTATTTCAGCGCCTCATCCCGATGCTCCCGCAGGATGGCTTCGGCAGCTTCCCCGTCCGCACCGCCTGCGTCATAGCGGGCAAACAGTGCAGGATAATCGATGGGTTCGGTTACAGCGACAGAATCCGGGCCGTCCGACCCGCCGAAGGTTGGTCTGCTGGTGAAAGCGAGAATATCTCCTGTGCGGATATCGATCCATGCATTGATGTCCTTATTCCGCAGATGGACGGAATCCGGCTGGCTCTCCGGGCCGTAGCTTTCCACGATCACCTCAAACTGCTCATTGATCTCGTATTTGCGGGCATAGCGCTCGGATTGTGCCAGCTCCCAAGCATAAGGCTCAAAATCTTCCCAGGTCAGGTCGTCCCCCAGTTGGGCAAGACGGTAAACATCCTCCATGACAAGCGCCTGCCCCTCTACCGCCTTCGGCCCGGTCAGGAAGCACACCGCCACCACTGCCACCACAAGAATTGCCGCAATGATGATGAAAATGCCCGGTTTCCGGCGGTTCAGCACATTTTTTACCCGTTCCTTAGTCCCCACCTCGCCAAAGGCCAAGGGGCAGACCATGAGGCTGCGGCGGTGCAGGCTGCACTGAAGCAGAGCCTCGGAATAGGCTGCCCTGCCATCCCGGCTCATGTCCCGGGTCACCCTCTCATCGCAGGCGATCTCAATATCCCGGCAAAACAGCACATAGGCAAGCCAGAGCAGGGGATTGAACCAGTAGATGGAAAGAAGCACCCAGCCAAGGGTCTTCCACCAGTGGTCTCCCCGGCGAATATGTATCTTTTCGTGCAAGAGAATGTATTGCAGGGTGCTTTCTTCCACTCCGGAGGGCACATAGACCGTAGGGCGGAAGAGGCCAAGCAGGAAGGGTGCCTCGATCTCGTCGCAGGTCATCACCCCATCTTGCAGCGGGATGGATGCCGCCACCTGCCTGCGAAGGCGCAGATAGCTGATGAGGGCATAAAGCAGCATCAGTGCTGCACCCGCAAGCCAGAGCTTTATGACCGGGGGAAGATAGATATCCTTCGTGTGCGTCAGCTGCGCCGTTTCTTCTTCCGCTTCAATGGGAGGAACGGTAAACTCCACCATAGGCTTTTCCGTTTTCCCGTTATATTCAAAATATTCGATCTGTCCATTCGTTTCGGCATCCTGCGCCAGCAGATTGAAGGCAGAAAGGCTGCTGCCGATGCTCACCGGGCACACCAGCCGCAGGGCAACCAGTGCCCATAGCAGGCAGATATACTTTCTCGGCGCTTTTTTCAGAAGCAGCCGCAGCAGGGCGATCACCGCCGTCATGATTTCCGCTGCAAAGCTCATATTGAGCATTCGTACAAATGCCTCATACATGATTACCCCTCCTTTTTGAACGCATCGATCATCCGCCGGATCTCATCCGCCTCCTCCGCTGTCAGGCTTTTGCGGGAAATAAAGGAGGCAACAAAGGCGGGAAGAGAACCTGCGAAGGATTCCTCCACGATCCGCTCACTTTTCTTTGAGTAAAATTCCTCCCGGGAGATCAGGGAGGTAACTACCCCGCCCCGATTCTGCAGCAGACCCTTTTCGCATAATTTGCGAAGCACCGTATAGGTGGTTGGCTTTTTCCAGTTCAGCGTTTTTTCGCAGATCCTGACCAGTTCACCGGAAGCGATCGGCTCATTGGCCCAAACGATATCGGCAAAATGGGCCTGTACCGTGCCAAGTTCCATGTCTTTCATAAGAATCACCTCGTGGTTTATTGGAGTAAACCTCCGAAGTTAGTTTATCGCGATAAACCAGCATTGTCAAGAGGTTTTTCCCGTTTTTTCTCCGGCAGAGGCCACTGTTTTATGCCCGATTTCTTTGGTGTTGCCGCCGCCATACTGCCAGAAATTCACGACAATGGCATTTTCATTAAAAAAACAGAACAAATTCTTATGATTTTATGAAAAATAACACTTGTCACCGGGAGAAAAGTGATATATAATGATTTCGGTAAAAATGAACTTAATCATTTTTCAGTCACATAACGCCCCGCGTGTTATTCGACTTATACAGAAGGAGGAACAAAAAATGTCCGTAAAAGTTGCTATCAATGGTTTTGGCCGCATTGGCCGTCTCGCATTCCGTCAGATGTTCGGCGCTGAAGGCTACGATGTCGTCGCCATCAACGACCTGACCTCCCCCAAGATGCTCGCTCATCTGCTGAAGTACGATTCCACCCAGGGCACCTACGCACTGGCCAGCACCGTAGAAGCAGGCGAAGACTACATCGTTGTCGACGGCAAGAAGATCACCATCTATGCCAAGGCAAACGCTGCTGAGCTGCCCTGGGGCGAGCTCGATGTTGACGTAGTTCTGGAATGCACCGGCTTCTATACCAGCAAGGCTAAGGCTCAGGCTCACATCGACGCCGGCGCCAAGAAGGTCGTTATCTCCGCTCCCGCTGGCAAGGACCTGCCCACCGTCGTTTACAATGTCAACCATGACGTTCTGACCAAGGAAGACACCATCATCTCCGCTGCTTCCTGCACCACCAACTGCCTCGCTCCCATGGCTAAGGCTCTGAACGATCTGGCTCCCATCCAGTCCGGCATCATGTGCACCATCCACGCCTACACCGGCGATCAGATGACCCTCGACGGCCCCCAGAGAAAGGGCGACCTGAGAAGATCCCGCGCAGCTGCTTGCAACATCGTTCCCAACAGCACCGGCGCTGCCAAGGCCATCGGCCTGGTTATCCCCGAGCTGAACGGCAAGCTCATCGGCGCTGCACAGCGTGTTCCCACCCCCACCGGCTCCCTGACCATCCTGACTGCTGTTGTTAACGGCGAAGTCACCGTTGACGAAATCAACGCTGCCATGAAGGCTCAGTCCAACGAATCCTTCGGCTACAACACCGACGAGATCGTTTCTTCCGACATCGTTGGCATGCTCTACGGCTCCCTGTTCGATGCCACCCAGACCATGGCTATGCCCCTCGGCAACGGCACCACTGAGGTTCAGGTCGTTTCCTGGTACGACAACGAAAACTCCTACACCTCTCAGATGGTCCGCACCATCAAGTACTTCGCTGAACTCGGCTAATTATCTGTTCTCAGATTCACCTGCACAAAATGGCCTGCTGCAAATCTTTGCAGCAGGCCTCATTTTATGCGCTGACATATTTGCCGGCAAACAATGCAACAATCATTTTCCCGGCTCGCCGTTATGAAATGCTTCTTTCTCAATCTCTAAAAAGTGCTCCAAAGACACAAAGACCACAGAATACCCCTGCCGGGCAAAATACGCCCTGATCCGCTTTTCCAGTTCCTGCGCATCTTTTTTGCTGATTTTATTGGATTTTGGGTATTCCCAGAGGTCAACGGACGAAACCTCCACACTGCGCTTTTCCGTATCCATAGAAACAAAAAGACTAACGCCCTTGTTTCCGTATTTCAGATAAAGCGCATTCTGCCGAAGACAGATTTCTCCGTCCTCCATCTTCTCAAACTGTCTTTTATCCTTCTTTTCTTCCTGCTTCAGCTCTCGACGCAGATCACCCCAAAACTTCCACAAGGTATCCTCCGGATTGCAATCCTTCAGCGGCGGCAATCGGTATTCATTCCCTGCCAGTTTGATCCTTCCGCCAAAAACAAACCGTTTTACCAAGCGGATGCCTCTGTTTTTGACCGCATATTGGAATCCATAGTATGGGATGACAAGGCTGTTGAACACACAGGTCCGATGTTCCAGATCAATGACGCAGGGAAGTATCGAAACATCATATTCATCACCGCACCGTTTGCAGACTTCCTCATAAAGCCGCCCGCGAAGCTGCGCCTCTACCCGCTGTGCAAAGATCACAATGACAGTGACTCGGTTCAACGGTGCTTTCTTCTGCTCTTTATCCAGAAAACGGGGCTTCACTGTGCCGGTCAATACCAGAGAATTGCTTGTCGCAGAATTGAAAATCTCACGGTATGCTTCCTGATCCAACAGGCTGACATGATATGTGGCAACTACCTTCTCAATGCCCTTGGCAAAAAAGGTGAATGAGGGCTGAAAACGGTAGCGAAGCGCAGACGGCTGCGGCGATTTGGGCAAAGGTTTGCATTTCCTTCCGTAACGGGAAATGCTTTCTTCCATCTGCTCCATCGTTCGATGGGCAGGAAGGGGGTACTGCGTTCTTGCCTTATTCTGACAGTGCACCAGGGCGGTACACATATCAATGCCCATCAGAACCAAAATATTCTGAATAATATAGTATACCAACCCAAAACAGCATAGAATAAAAGTCAAAACTTTCACAAGCTCCGGCACGAAAGGCAGACAGCAAACCACAACCGCAGGTAAAAAAAGCCACCGATGACAACGATATAGGGCAAAACCCTGCACAGTATTGCGTTCTTTAATTTTGGAAAATTCATATTTCACATCACCTTTCCACCTTGGCAAAACCGCTGATTATGTTGGTTTGATTTTTTACTATGTTGACGCAGGAAATCAGTATGCGGCGAATTGCTCTGAAATAATAACTTCCCCAAACTTTTGCGTGAAAGAAAGGTTGCGGCTGCGCCGCCCAACCTGCCACCGGCAGGTTGGATTTGATCTTTCGCGCCTCACTCCCCGTTTTTCTCAAAAAACAACTCCCCATGCTTTCGCATGAGGAGTTGTTTTTGGAGCGGGTGACGAGGCTCGAACTCGCTACCTCCACCTTGGCAAGGTGGCGCTCTACCGGATGAGCTACACCCGCAACGCTCGGGTATTATTATAGCAAGTTTTCCCGATTTGTCAAGAGGAAATATTTGTATCCTGCGAATTTTCTTCCGGCGGTTGAGGTTCGGCCGGGGGATCGTTCTCCTCTGCCGGGGGCTGGGACGGGTCAATAGGTTCTTCCGGCACCACGGGAGGCGTTTCCTCCGGAGGTGGTGTCTGCTCTTCTTCCACAGGCGCAGGCGGTTCCGGGGCGCCGGCGCATACGGGGTAGGCTTCCTTATCCCACTCATAGCCATACATAAAGGCATCCGTTAAGAACTGCAGCTCCCGAAGGCCGTTCTTCTCATCTGCCAAAGAATCCACATGCCAGATACCGGCGTCCAGTTCTAAGATATTCCAGTCGTAGGGTTCGCCGTTCTTCATGCCATGCACCACGGTACAGCGAAGTCCCGCCTGGGTACACATGGCGCTGTAGACTGCGGCAAAGGCTCTGCTGTCCGCCACACCCTCGCACAAAAGGGCATAGGCAGGCGTCTCAGAGGTGTCCTCGATATAAGCATGGCGCTCTGACAGGAAGGAATAGAGCAGCATAGCCTTTTCCGTCTCACTCTGGCCATAGCTGACATAGCCGTAGGCAGAGTTCATGATGGTATTCACCGCCGACTGCATGACCTTCAGTTCCGCCACAGCGCGGGGATAAGTAAATCGCAGCTCCACGATGCGAAGATTTCCCTGATTGGGATAGATCTCCGCATCCACCTGAGGTTTTGCCATCACGGTAGTGAGGTCTTCTTCAAAGCAACGGGCCGCCATTTCCTCAAAATCCATCGTTTCATAGTCAGAAACACGCAGCAGCAGACTCTCACCGCAATCCTTCAGGGCGGCTTTCAGTTCTTCCTCCACACCGGAGGGGCCCCGTACCGTCCGGGCACCTGCCAGTTCCATGGGCGCATTGCGATAGCGGATGGTGAGGCTCAGCTTGAAATAGCTGCCCGCCCGGATGATCTCCGGAGTGATCTCTTCCACTAAGTAAGCACCTGTGGGGTTCGTCTCCGTGATATATTTGTAGGCGATCTCATAATCCTCATCGATGTCCCCGATGTAGGCATCCGCGGTCAGCACAGCCTCCTCCACCCCGTCCTCCACAAAGGACAAAATGGCATTCTTCAGTTCAGTATAGTTGGACACCGTGACCGCTTCTTCCCCTTCGGGCTGGGAATAGGATTCCGTATGGGGTGTCACTGAAACATATTCATTTGACACGAACCCGCAGCCCGCAAGCAGCAGGACGATGCCAAGGCAAAGGCCGATCATACGAAATTTCATTGCCTGTTCCCCTTTCCTTTTCACAGCTCCGCCCCATAGCGGCGGAAGCCATCACCCAAAACCTGATGCGCCTGCTGCAGAATGAGAAATGCATTCGGGTCGGTCATCATAACCGTATCCTGCAGCTGCGTCAGCTGCTGCCGCCGCAGGGCGCACAAAAGTACATATTTATCCCGCCGGGCATAATACCCCTTTGCCTGCAAAAGGGTCACGCCCCGGTGAAGCTGCTCATCAATGGCCCGTGCCACTTCCTCATAACAATCAGAGATCACTATGGCCAATCTGCTGTCGTCAAAGCGGAACAGCACCCCATCGATCACCTGAGAGGAGACATAGAGGCTCAGGGCACTGTAAAGGGCACGACTCAGATCGTGATAGATGATGCCTGTCAGGGCCACAATGCCAAGGTCGATGCCCAGCATCACCGTGCCCATGGAGGCACCCCGCAGCCTTCGCCGCAGGAGCCTGCCCAGAATATCCGAACCGCCGGTGGATGCCCCGGCGCAGAACACTACCCCGAGGCCAAAGCCGCACAGCGCACCACCGCACAGGGCAGCCAAAAGCGGCTCCGTGGCAACCAATGGAAGATTTGAAAAAACATCCAGCAGCACAGATGTGGTCAGCATTCCCAGCACGGAACCCCAGAAAAAGCTTTTTCCGAGGCTCCGCCAGCCTAAAACAAACAGCGGCACATTCAGAATCAGCACCCCAAGGCCCACAGAGCCAAGGCCGGTCAGCTGCACGGTCAACTGTGCCAGTGCGCTGATACCACCCACATTGATGTGATACGGCTCCAAAAACAGCGCAAAGCCAAGGCTGAACATAGCCGCGCCCAGCATGATCCCGCCCAAACGGGCAAAGCTCTTTCTTTGAAACACATCGTTTCCCCCTTCATGTGATATGTAGGGGGAGGTGCATCACTGCAATTCCATAGCAAGCTGCTTTTCCTCCGCGTCCTCCGGCTTGAGCAAGCTGCCGGGAGCGGGCAGGGAGCGGACAGTATAGCGGCTCTTGTTCACGATGGTGGTATCTTCTAAAAGGGCGGCACGATCCACCACGCTCTTTTTCTTCAGGCTCATCACCGCCACGCCCTGGGTGCTGCGGGTGGTCTTTGCCGTCAGAAGGGCCGTGGACAGGATCAAGGCTCTGCCATCGGTGGCATAGAGCACGATCATCTGTTCCTCCGGAAGGGCAATGATGGCCTTCACGGGGCTCTTATCGGAGAAAGCGCCGGTGAGCTTGCGGCGGTTGGACTTGGTGGCATAGGCACTGCGCTCCACCTTGGCGATCTTGCCGTTTTCAAATACGAAGGCGATCCAGCCGCGGTAATCCTCGGCGGGCAGTACATCTACCACCGCTTCTCCCTCGTCCATGCCCAGCTTGCCGGGCAGATAATCACCCAGCACGCTTGCCTTGGAATCCTCAAAATCGGAAAGATGGCACTTATAGACCTGACAATGGCTGGTAAACACCAGAAGCTCTGACTTGTTCCGCAGCTCCATGCGGCGCAGCAGGCTGTCGCCATCCTTATACTTCTGCTCGCCGGACATACGAAGGGACTGGGCGGTGATCTTCTTGAGGTAGCCGCCCCGGGTCACAAAGACGGATACGGGATAATCCGGCGTATCGTCCTCTTCCTCCTCCACAGCAAGCTCTGTTTCATAGACCAAGGTGGTGCGGCGGTCTTCGCCGTACTTCTTTTCCACCTTTTTCAGTTCATCAATGACGATGGAACGGATGCGGCGGTTGCTGTGCAGGGTCAGTTCCAACTCGTCGATCTGGTTTTTCAGTTCTTCCGTTTCCGCAGTACGCTTGAGGATATATTCCCGGTTGATGTTGCGAAGCTTGATCTCTGCCACGAATTCTGCCTGCACCTGATCGATGCCAAAGCCGATCATTAGATTGGGAATGACCTCGGAATCCAGCTCCGTTTCCCGGATGATGGCAATGGCCCGGTCGATATCCAGCAGGATCCGCTGCAGACCCTTGAGCAGATGCAGCTTTTCCTGCTTGCGCTGCAGCCGGTAGTACACCCGGCGGCGCACACACTCACAGCGCCATGCGGTCCATTCTTCAATGATCTCCCGCACACCCATCACTCGGGGCATACCGGCGATGAGGATGTTGAAATTGCAGGGATAGCTGTCCATCAGAGGGGTGGCGCGGAAGAGCTTCTGCATCAGCTTCTCCGGGTCTGCGCCCCGCTTCAGATCGATGGTCAGCTTGAGGCCGGAAAGATCCGTCTCGTCACGCATATCGTTGATCTCACGGATCTTGCCCGCCTTCACCAGCTCCTCCACCTTGTCCATAATGGCCTCAGAGGTGGTGGTATAGGGGATCTCATAGATCTCAATGAGGTTTTCTTCCTTGATATAGCGCCATTTTGCCCGCACCTTGAAGGAGCCTCTGCCGGTTTTATAGATCTCCGCCATTTCCAAGGGGTCATAGAGGATCTCGCCGCCGGTGGTGAAATCCGGGGCAGGCAGGGTCTCCATCAGGTCGCAATCGGGATTTTTGATGAGTGCGATGGTGGTCTGGCACACCTCCCGCAGGTTAAAGCCGCAGATGTTGCTGGCCATGCCAACGGCGATGCCGGTATTGGCAGACACCAGCACATTGGGGAAGGTGGTGGGCAGCAGGGTGGGTTCCTTCATGGTGGCGTCATAGTTGTCCACCATATCCACGGTGTCCTCATCAATGTCGGAAAACAGCTCCTGACAGATGGGGGACAATTTTGCCTCGGTATATCGGGGCGCCGCGTAGGACATATCCCGGGAATAGACCTTGCCGAAGTTGCCCTTGGAATCCACAAAGGGGGTCAGCAATGCCCCGTTGCCCCGGGCCAGACGCACCATGGTCTCGTAAATGGCAGCATCGCCGTGGGGGTTGAGCTTCATGGTGGCGCCTACGATGTTGGCAGACTTGGTGCGGCTGCCGTGGAGCAGGCCCATCTTGTACATGGTGTACAGCAGCTTTCTGTGGGAGGGCTTGAAGCCGTCGATCTCCGGAATGGCACGGGAGACGATGACGGACATGGCATAGGGCATATAGTTCAGCTCCAGAGTGTCGCAGATGGGCTGCTCCAGCACCCGGGCCTCCAGACCCATCACATTGGGGTCTGACTTGGGATGGTTGTTATCGGTTTTGGCTTTCTTCTTTGCCATAGCTTGCTTCCTTTGTTACGAAATATCCGCCATATCGAGGAATTTATGGCCGTTCTGGGCGATATGATCCTTGCGCCCGATGAGATTGTCTCCAAGCAGCAGGTCAAACCACTGCCCGGTCTTCTCCATATCCTCGGGCATGACCCGGATCAATCGCCGGGTGGCGGGGTTCATGGTGGTCATCCACATCATTTCCGGGTCGTTCTCACCCAGACCCTTGGAGCGCTGCAGGGTATAGCGCTTGCCCTCCAGCTCCCGAAGGATGGCAGCCTTTTCCTGCTCATTGTAGGCAAACCAGGTCTTATCCTTGCAGGTGATCTCAAACAGGGGAGATTCCGCAATGTAGACATAGCCCTCCCGGATTAGGGTGGGACACAGGCGATAGAGCATGGTGAGGATCAGGGTGCGGATCTGGAAACCGTCCACATCCGCGTCGGTGCAGATGACAATCTTGTTCCAGCGCAGATTGGAAAGGTCAAAGCTGTGCAGATCCTTGGCCTTTTTGGCCTCCACCTCCACGCCGCAACCCAGCACCTTCATAAGGTCGGTGATGATCTCGGATTTGAAAATGCGGGCATAGTCCGCTTTCAGGCAGTTGAGGATCTTACCACGCACCGGCATGATGCCCTGAAACTCCGCGTCACGGGACAGCTTGACGGAGCCCAATGCGGAGTCGCCCTCCACGATGTAGATCTCCCGTTTCTGGGGATCACGGCTGCGGCAATCCACAAATTTCTGCACCCGGTTGGCAATGTCGATGCTGCCGGAGAGCTTCTTCTTGGCGGCGACTCTGGTCTTTTCCGCCGTCTCTCTGGCCCGCTTGTTGACCAGCACCTGATCAAGAATACGGTCAGCCTCCGCCTTATTTTCAATAAAATAGACCTGAAGCTGCTCGCGGAAGAAGGAGGTCATGGCTTCCTGAATGAATTTATTGGTGATGGCCTTCTTGGTCTGGTTGGCATAAGAGGTCTGGGTGGAGAAGCAGTTGGTCACCAGCACCAGAGAGTCCGCAATATCCTGGAAGGTCAGCTTCGCTTCCGTCTTATTGTACTTGCCTGCCTGCTTGCAGTAGGCATCCAAGGCATAGACGAAGGCGTTTTTCACCGCCTTTTCCGGCGCGCCGCCATGCTCCAGCCAGGAGGAATTGTGATAATACTCAATGTGGCTGACGGATTTGGAGAAGCACAGGGCGGCGGTGATCTTCACCTTATACTCCGGCTTGTCCTCACGGTCACGGCCGCGGCGCTCTGTTTCCCAATACTGGGGCATGGTAAAGGCCTTGTCCTCGGTCAGCTCATTGATGTAATCCACGATGCCGTTTTCGTAGCAAAATTCCGTCTGCTCGAATTTGCCGTTTACCTCATTGCGGAAGCGGAAGCGCACACCCCGGTTCACCACCGCCTGCCGCTTGAGCACATCCAAATAGAATTCGGCGGGAATATTGATATCGGTAAATACTTCAAGGTCCGGCTTCCAGCGGAAGCAGGAGCCGGTCTTTTTGCGGTCAGCGGGTTCCTTTTTGAGTTCCTCGCCCTTTTTGCCCACCACTTCGCCTTTTTCAAAGTGGAGGGAATATTTCATGCCGTCACGGCGGATGATTGCATCAAAGTATTCTGAGCTGTACTGGGTGGCGCAGGCACCGAGGCCGTTGGTGCCGAGGCTGTATTCATAGCCTTCCCCACCGCCATTGTCATATTTGCCGCCGGCGTACATTTCGCAGAACACCAGCTCCCAGTTGAAGCGCTTCTTCACCGGGTTCCAGTCCACGGGGCAGCCCCGCCCAAAGTCCTCCACCTCGATGGAGTGGTCGGCATAGCGGGTGACGATGATGGTATCGCCATAGCCCTCTCTGGCCTCATCGATGGCATTGGACAGGATTTCAAATACGGCATGCTCGCAGCCGTCAAGGCCGTCTGAGCCAAAGATGACACTTGGTTTTTTTCGGACTCGGTCCGCACCCTCTAAAATGTCGATGCTTTCGTTGCCGTAGCTTGGCTTTTTCTTCGTCATTTCGATTCCTCACAATATTTTGTGGTGCTATTTGCATAATAACCCATTATATCTGACATTATAAGCCATTTTCACAGTGAAGTCAAGCCAATGGCCAAAGCACAGCCCCATCAATCCGGAAAGAGCATCCTCCTGCTATGCCGTTAAAGAAAAACTCCATCTCGGAATCTATCCGATGAAGTTTTAGCCTTAATGACATACTACACCCATCTAATCAGATGCGCTGCAGAAATGATCCGGTTTCTTCGTAGGGGACGATGCCCACATCGTCCCACTGTATAGATCGGTCAATCACGGGGACGCTTCCCACTGTCCACTGTCAACTGTAAACCGCCTGCCTCATTGGCCGAAAAACAGCCCTCCGGACTTCCGGAGGGCTGTTTTTGTGCTTGGGTTACTTGGCTTCAAGGTAGCGCATGATGATGGTAGCGATCTGTTCGCGGGTGGCGCTGTTCAGGGGGTTAAGGTAGGTGACATTGTTCACGGATGCACCGGTGATGATCTCGTTTTCAATG
>SVMC01000063.1 GCA_015067585.1 Oscillospiraceae bacterium | reverse complement strand
GCTTACGCTGCTGCTCTGAACGGTCTGGATGTCATCACCTTCACCGCTGGTGTCGGCGAAAACGACGTCAATATCCGTAAGGCTGTCTGCGAGTACCTGGGCTTCATGGGCGTCAAGATCGACCCCGAGCTGAACGGCAACCGCGGCAAGGAAATGAAGATCTCCACTCCCGACTCCGCTGTTGAGGTTTGGATCGTTCCTACCAACGAAGAGCTGATGATCGCTCAGGATACCGCTGAGCTGGTTAAGTAATCAAAACTTTATCCGGAGCCGCCGCATCTGCGGCGGCTCTTATTCATTGAGAAAGGAGCAGACGATGAAAGGTCATAAACTCTTATACGGCGCGTCTGCCCTTATGGTTCTGGGCTTCTGCATTGCGGTAGCCGCTCATTGGTATCAATACAATACCATCCTCAATTCTGCCCCGTTCTGGGTATGGATCGTATCCGATGCCCTCGTTTGGCTGCTTCCTGCAGCCATTGCAGCCATCGCCGGCTTTGTTGCCAAGAAAAGACTTACGAAAAAGGAGAATAGAAAATGACCTCAGTGGTAGATCGTTTTTTGAAATATGTGTCTTTTGACACCCAGTCCGATGAGAATTCCGAAACCACACCTTCCACTATGAAGCAAAAGCTGCTGGGTGCGGCATTAGTGGAGGAAATGCTCCAAATGGGCATCCAGGATGCCCGCATGGATGAAAACGGCTATGTCTACGGCACCGTTCCCGGTGACCCCAACCTTCCCACCATCGGCCTCATCGCCCACATGGATACCTCTCCCGACGCATCCGGCTGTGATGTAAAGGCAAAGATCGTGGAGTACCACGGCGGCGATGTGCTTCTTAACGAAGAGAAAAATATTTGGCTCCGGGAAAAGGACTATGAAAGCCTTAAAAACCATCACGGCAAGCATCTGATCGTCACTGACGGTACTACGCTGCTGGGAGCGGACAATAAGGCCGGTGTGGCGGAGATCATGGCCTGCGCCGAAACCCTTCTCACCACCAAGATGCGCCATGCCACCTTGAAGATCGGCTTTACCCCCGATGAGGAAGTGGGCAGAGGTGCTGATAAATTCGATATTCCCGGTTTTTGTGCTGACTATGCCTACACCGTAGACGGCGGCGCCATCGGCGAGATGGAGTATGAAAACTTTAACGCTGCCGGTGCCAAGGTCATTGTCCACGGCCTCAATATCCATCCCGGCGCAGCCAAGAACAAGATGGTGAACTCCCAGCTGATCGCTATGGAGTTTAATAGCCTGCTGCCTGCAGCCCAGCGCCCCGAACACACCGAGGGCTACGAGGGCTTCATTATGCTCATGGCCATGAACGGCGAAGTGGAAGAATCCAGTTTGGTGTACATCATCCGTGACCATGACATGGAAAAATTCCAGCAGAAAAAGCAGACAATGGAAGCTGCTGCAGCCTTTATCAATGCCAAGTATGGCGAGGGCACTTTGGAGCTGCACCTGCGTGACAGCTACTTCAATATGAAAAAGTGCATTGAGCCCTGCATGTATGTAGTGGAGCGGGCCATCAGGGCCATGGAAGCCGTAGGCATGACCCCCAAGACTGTGCCCATCCGGGGCGGTACCGACGGTGCAAGACTTTCCTATGAAGGCCTGCCCTGTCCCAACCTCTGCACCGGCGGCGAAAATTTCCATGGCCGCTTCGAGTATATCCCCGTAGAGGATATGGAAATGTGCGTGGACATGCTGGTAGCGATTCTGACAAGCCTATAAAAGAAAAGAGGTGCTTCATCCGAAGCACCTCTTAAATTCTGCTGTCATTGCGAGGAAGCCGCAGGCTGACGTGGCAATCTCCGGAATCTCTGGGAGATTCCCACGTCGCTTCGCTCCTCGGAATGACATTATGATTTCTTACACAATTCCAATAATGTCTGCTTGAAGCCGTAGGCATCTGCCAGGGCTTGTGCCTGGGTTCTTCCGCGGGTAGAAGGTTTGCCGTTTCGTCTTGCACGGATCATGATGTTCTTTGGGGAATGGTCAAAGTCGATGAACTCAATCATGTCCACGTTATAGCCCATATCCTCCAGAACACTTGCCCGGATGGAGTCCGTCAGCAGGGCGGAAACCCGCTCCTTGATGATGCCGTACTTGAGAAGCATATCCAGATCGCCGCCCTTGCGGATGCTGCTGTTCACTTCGTGCTGGCAGCAGGGGACAGAGAAAATGAAATCCGCCTTCTTCCTGATGGCATAGTGGAGGGCATAGTCCGTAGCCACATCGCAGGCATGGAGGGTCACGATCATGTCGATATTCCGGTCGGTCAGCACATCCTTGGTCACATCCGCGTGGACAAATTCCAGACCCTCATAACCATACTTCTTTGCAATTTCCCCGCAGCGCTGCACCACATCCGCTTTCAAGTCATAGCCGATGATAGTAGCGTGCATGCCCCGCTTGACAGCGAAGTAATAGTAGAGAATAAAGGTCAGATAGGACTTACCGCAGCCAAAGTCTAAAATGGTGATGCTGTCTTTGCGGTAGTCCTTAAAGGCATGGTCGATCAGCTCAATGAACCGGTTGATCTGCTTGTATTTATCGTACTTTGCCCGAACGATCTTAAAATCAGCGGTAAAGACACCCAGGTCCACCAGCGCGGGGATGTTTTCCCCCTCCTTAAGGATGTATTCCTTTTCCCGGTTGTGGCTCTGTACCTTACCGGGCAGGGGAACGGAAGCAGTGGCATGTCGCTTGTAGCTGCCATTTGCCTTCATGGAGTACTGGATGGTTTCCGTATCGGTCACGACAAGTACCTGACGGTAGCGGGATTCCAGTTCGTTTGCCACCACTTTCAGCAGTTCCTCACCGCTCACATTCCAGTGAAATGCCTTGTTGTCCCGAAAACGTTCCAGCTGATAGCGAAGCTCACCCTTCAGCAGAACAGGTCGGATATTCACTTTCTGATCGTCAGTCTTGTCAATGGGCTGGCTGAATACCGCCTTGGAAAGGGAAGGCAGGGCTGCCTCAAAATCTGTGAGAAGTCTTGCCATATCATTCACCAAAGAGTTTCTTCAGCCGCAGAGCAGCAGCCTTCAGCTCATTTTTGGAGTAGGAATTGTTGGGATCGGCAAGAACTGCAGCCACAGCTTCCTTGCCGGTAATATTCTGCGCAACCATGGCATCCACCAGCATAGCCTCGGGAGAGACCGTGTGCTCTACCTTGTTGAAAATGTAGTCTTCGTCGATCTCAATGACGATGGCAAACTCGCCCTTGTCGTAGTTACCCTTGTCAAGAAGCTGCTGTTTTACCTCTGCGGGGGTGCCGCGGAAGGTCATTTCATGGAGCTTGGTCATA
>SVMC01000024.1 GCA_015067585.1 Oscillospiraceae bacterium | reverse complement strand
AGTATCGTTCCGAATTCACAATGCACAAAAGTTTTTCTTGCTATATCCGCGCATTTGTGATAGCATATACAAGTGCGTTTTGAAATTTTGTTCTTGAATCCCTTGACAAACAGCAATTACGCCTCTATAATTAAGGTAACATCTCCCCCAGGCCTCTGTTGTAGTCTTCGGATTACACATGCACACTTGGGGGCGTTCTGTTTATTAGGGGTAATTTTATGGCACAGAAAGATTATAAATCGCTGGATGAACAAATCGCAATTCTGAAGTCTCGCGGTTTGAACATTCCCGACGAGGCAGCCGCAAAGCAGTTTTTATATCAAAACAACTATTATCGTGTCAGTGGCTACTCTCTGACTCTTCGCAAGCATGATGTGTTTGCAAAGAGTGCTACTTTTCAGAATATTGTAGACATCTACGACTTCGATCACGAACTGCGGCATATTCTCTTGAAGTACATAGAGATTATTGAAGTAGCGGTAAAATCTATATACTCGCACGAGTTTACCAAAGTACACGGTGCAACTGGGTACTTGGATGCAAGCCATTTCTCTGATCCTACTAAGCACGCAGCTATTCTTACCAAAGCTGAAACGCAGAAGACCAGCCGGTTACCCCATGAGGCCTATCTCAAACACTTTGTCGAAGAACTTAAACAGGATGTTCCTTTATGGGCTTATGTTGATCTTTTGACAATTTCCGACATCTCATTCCTCTACGCTATCTCTGAACCCGCTATTAAAACTGCGGTAGCAAACGCTCTTGGTATTACTATCCAGGGCGACTATCTCGTCGGTAGGTTCATGCACAGCATGACCATCATCCGTAATCTGTGCGCTCACGGTAGCCGCCTGTACAACCGGCTCTTTGAGCAAAAGCCCAATCTCAACAAGAAAGATCTCGCACTATTACGAAAGGATACCAATGGCACCGTCGATAATGCTCATCTTTTCGGTTTTATTTTGATTATGCGTCGTTTGCTTTCTGCCGAGGTTTTCCAGTCTCTTAAGGCAGAAATGGTTACGCTGACGAGCAAAATTCCTTTTGTCGAAATGAAATATTACGGTTTTCCTGATGATTGGCAAAATCTGATATGATTCGCAACACTCAATTGCATATAATATTATTGACTTCTCCCACGAGCCAGCAATGGCGCAATACTGTGGGCGGTCTGTTGCGGGGGCAGGTTTCTGCTCCCGTTTTTCTTTTGCCGGGACAAAAAGGACACAACGGACAAAATCCGCTTCATATTCTATTACGCAGAAACATACAAAAGATATGTTTACTTTCAAAAAAAATCTTGTATAATAACCTCGCCTGAGAAAGTTGGTAATAGTACTTGAAGCAGTCATCGCTGTAATCGTTCTCTTCGGAGCTGTTGGAGCAGTGATTGTTCTTCCCGTTGAAATTGGAACCCTCTTTTTAACATTCTTACAGGTTGTACTTGGTGTAAACGATGTAATTATGATGATGGAGGATACAAGGATGAAAAAGAACAAGATGGAAAGCGGCACACACGGAGCGGTTCGCGTTTTTTAGGGAAGGTCAAGTGCTATCCAGGTGTCGTGTTAGGTTCGAACCCTGCCCGCTTCGCCAAAAAGAGACTGTTTGTTATGAACAGTCTCTTTTTTATTTGTATAAAGAAAACCACCAGCCCGGCTGGTGGTTCCAAAAAGCTTTAGCTATGCATAGAAAAAATATCCTCCTTTGATATACTGGAGATGGTCTGCCAACCACGGAAGCAAATCAAAGGAGGAATCAAGTCTGGATGAAACTTGACACAAACAGCTTAGCACACACGAAGTGGGAATGCAAATATCATATCGTGTTTGCCCCCAAATATCGTCGACAAATCATCTACGGAAAGATTAAACAAGACATAGGACAGATGATACGAAAGCTATGCGAGTATAAAGGAGTAGAGATCATAGAGGCAGAGGCATGTAGAGATCATATCCATATGCTCGTATCAATACCACCAAAGCTCAGTATTTCGCAGTTTATGGGATATCTCAAGGGAAAAAGCAGTCTGATGATATTCGAAAAATATGCGAATCTAAAATACAAGTATGGGAATCGGCACTTCTGGTGTCGAGGGTATTATGTGAGCACGGTTGGAAAGAACAAGAAGGCGATTGAGCAGTATATCCGAAATCAGCTGCAGGAAGATTATGCGGAAGAACAACTGTCAATAAAGGAGTATGTCGACCCGTTTACGGGTGAGCCGGTAAAAGAGGGCAGATAAAAGGCCCCTTTAGGGGCAGCCCGTGAAAGGAATGCGGTTGGCAGACCTTTCGACGAGCCTTTAGGCTTAGCCAGAAAAATGCCCTAAGGGGGCAGAGCAAACCACCGGCACGGCCGGTGGTTTTGATTTACAACTGATATCCATGCGGTCAAGGAATTGGATTCGTATTATTCCGATAAGCCTGGCATCTTTCCGTAGGGACAAAAAGGACACAACGGGCAAAATCCGCCACCGCAGCAGAAACAACTTGACATTCGCCCGTTTCAGAGTCAATACATACAGTACATTTCATAAAAAGGAGATGCATTGTATGACTGAAAAGCAAGCTGAAGCGGAAATTCGCTACCGTCTGGCAAAGTTCCTGCTGTTCCGGTTACAGGAGGAGAACCTCCTCCCTCCGGAAGAATCAGAGAAGGCACGGCAAGCGCTTTGTAAAAAGTATAAACCTTCCACATATAGTCTGGAGGTGGACGAGCCATGGCCGAACAGAAAATAAAGAGGGTCTATGGGATTGGTATCACCGCCGTAGTTGGGAGAATATATTATCTGAACGGTAGGATCCCCCTTTTCGGCTTCCCAATGATCGGCTACAGCCACGAAGTATCACTCTACTCAAAACCACATAAAAAGAAGAACCTGATTTGACTTTGTATCAAATCAGGTTCTGTTTCTGGTTGCGGGAGAGGGATTTGAACCCCCGACCTCCGGGTTATGAGCCCGACGAGCTACCGGACTGCTCTATCCCGCGATATTGCTCATTGCTTGAATAGGATATCATATCTCAGAGCATCTGTCAAGGGTGATTTTTTGGCATTCTTTGTCGACAGGAAAATATGTTCCTGCTTTGGGGCAGGAGACGGGTGGGAGACCCGTCTCCTGTGCGTTTAATCTCTGCTTCTTCTGCCGAACAGCATCAGCACCTGCAGCAGGAACCGCAGGAAATACACCAGGGAGGTCAGCACGGATGCCAGATAGGTGAGGGCGGCTGCGCTGAGTACCTTTTTGGCGCCCGGAAGCTCTTCACGGGTCAGGATACCGGATTCCACCAGCATATTGCCTGCCCGACGGCTGGCATTCAGCTCCACCGGCAGGGTGACTAAGGCGAACAGCAGGGAACCGCCGTAGAGCACTACGCCCAGCATGGCGAGATAGAAGCCGGTATCGGAGGATGCGGCTCTGGAGAAGGCATCCAGCAGCAGACCGATGAGCACCAGCGGCATGGAGAGCCTGGTGCCGATGTTCACGATCGGCACCAGGGCGGTGCGGATCTGATAAAACACATAGCCGTCGTGCTTCTGCATCACATGGCCCATTTCATGGGCCGCCACAGCCACCGCAGCCACGGAGCTGCTGCCGTAGGTGGCATCGGACAGATTGACGATGGCTTTCGCGGGATGATAATGGTCCGTCAGGCTGCCCTGTACCCGGCCCACGGAAATACCATGCACACCGTTGTCCCGCATCAGCCGGGTCACGGTGTCAAAGCCTGTCAGACCGGAGCGGGTACGCACCCGGTCATATGTTTCAAACGAGGTCTTCACCTTCCTGTTTGCCAGCATGGCAAACAGCATACACAGCAGGATCGGCCCTAAAAACAGGAAATACGTGGAATAATACATAAAGACAATGTTCCTTTCCTTGGTTCGTTGCAGGGATAGTATATCCCGGATCAATCCTTACTTTCCTCCAGCACCACATAGATGCTGAACTCCATCCCGGAGCGGTAGACATTGAGATTCACCGTATCGCCGGATTTATAGCGGTTCTTCACTAAGTTCATCTGATCGATATTGGAGAAGGTCTCGCCGTCGATGGCGGTGATGATGTCGCCGGGCATCAGGCCCGCGATCTCCGCGGTGCTGCCGGGATAGACGGAGTCCACATAGACACCCGCCGGCAGGCGGTAATAGGCCTGGGCTGCCACGGGAACGCTCTGTCCGCTGATGCCGATGGAGGGCCTGCCTGGGATTCTGCCGTTTTCGATCAGCTCATCCACGATGCCCTTTGCTGTGCTGATGGGTACTGCAAAGCCGAGACTTTCAAGGCTCTCGCTGCTGTAGCTGCCCAGGGTCAGGGTGCTGATGCCCACCACCTGTCCGTAAAGGTTGATGATGGGGCCGCCGTAAGCGCCCTCGCCCAGCACTGCGTTGGTCTGGATGGCGGTGAGGGTGCGTCCGTCCATGCTCAGGTCCTCATGGATGCCGGAAACGATGCCGTCGGTCATGGTGCCGCCCAGTTCCGTGCCATGGGGATTGCCGATGGCCACCACCGGCTCGCCCACATTCAATTTATCGGAATCGCCGAACTCCGCAGCCCGCAGATTGGTGCCGTCGATTTTCAGCACTGCCAGATCGGAGAGCTTATCGCTTCCTGCCACGGTAGCCACATATTCCACACCGTCATGCAGCCGCACCGTCAGGGCATTGCTGTCCTCCGCAATGTGGGCGGTGGTAATAATATATCCGTCGGCGGACATGATGATGCCGGTACAGCTGACGGAAATATCCGGTGTGGAGGAAATGACAGAAACCACACTGGGGATGACCTTCTGGTAAATATCCGGCAGGGACAGCGCCGTACCCTCGCTGCCCGAGGGGGCTACCTGCAGGGCGGGGGTTTTGGAGATCTTGGTGGCCAGCTCTGCCGTGCCGGTATCTGCCACGGGAGTCGCCGAGACATCCGGATTGCGGTCCACCAGGGTCAGGCTCATCCGGTGCGCTTCCCGCTCAATGTGCAGTTCAAATAAACTCAGCACCGCAAAGATGCCGCAGCAGAGTACCGCCAGCACACTCAGCGCCATGGCAAGGCCTACCCGCCGCTTGCGGTCCGGTCGCCCGGTGGAGTAATACCCCCCGGAATCTGATTCCGATTCAGTTAAGGGTTCAAATTCATCGTAATTCATATGGTTCTCCCTTGTAGGATATCACAGTGCATCCATATTTTTCGTCATTGCAATATCCGGCAAATTTTGCCGTAGGGGCGGATATCATCAGCCCGAAAAAGGTTGCGATTTCGCCGCAAATTCCCGAATGATCGGAATTACGGCCTCTTATTTGGCCTTTGTACTCAGGAAGCTGACATTGCACTGCCCGCCGCCGTTGGAGCCGGTGGCAAGGATCGTGCCGTCGGCCCGAAGTCCGAGGGTGTGATACCCGCCTGCCGCAACGGCGACGATATTTCGCCAATCCTTTACATTGCACTGGCCGTACAAATTGCTTCCAACGGCGTACACTCTGCCGTCAGACCGAAGACCAACGGTATGAGCTACCCCGGCAGCGATGGCGGTGATCTCCCGCCACTGCGTCACAAGACATTGGCCGTCCACATTTCTGCCGGTGGCCCGAACAGTACCATCCTCCCGCAGACCCACCGTGTGGTGATACCCGGCGGCAACAGCCTTTATGTCCTCCCAGCGGGATACCTCGCATTGCCGGAATTGATTCACACCTGCCGCAAGGACGGTGCCATCCACCCGCAGACCTACCGTAAAAGATTCACCTGCCGCAATTGCCGTAACATTGCTCCAGGAGGCTACTGTTCCATGCCGATTGATATCAGGTCCGGCAAAGCAAACCGTGCCGTTTTTTCGTAAACCTACGGTATGGGTCATTCCGGCTGCGATCGCCATAACATTCTGCCAAAGGGCAACACTGCACTGTCCGTTGTTATTTTTGCCTACGGCAAGTACGGTTCCATTCTCTCGAAGACCCACGGTGTGATAATCGCCTGCGGCAACGGCTACGATCCCGCTCCACTGAGACACTTCACACTGCCCGAAGCCATTGTGTCCTACCGTCTTTACTCTGCCGTCTTCCCGCAGGATCACACTGTGCGCCATACCTGCTGCCAGCATTCCGCGCTTTACCGGCGGGGCGGCCAATTGCCGCGACAATACCGAGGCCGCTTGCTGTATCAGTTGCTGCGCGGCGGGCATCTGCAGAGCGGGTACCTGTTCTTCTTTTTCCTTTGTGACCGGCTGGTTCACGAGGGAGAATTTTAGACTGGGGAAGGCAGTGGTACACTGAGTACATCTGCAGGACAGATCGTTCATTTCCAGATAAAATTTCCGGTTGCCGCATTTTGGGCAACGAAGCCGGTTCGTAAACCGGCTGTCAAGCTCCTCCCGCAGGGCAGATACAGGCTTTCCCAATACAGAGGGAACAGTCAGAGTGGGATATTGTTCCAAGTTGCAGCTTCCGTCAAAGCCGCATTCCCCACAGGGCCAGGTTTTTGTTTCTTTTTCGCATACAGGACAGTTTGGCATATTTCTCTCCTTATACAATGATGGCCGGTGCGATTCCCATCAAACCACCCCGTAGGGGCCGGGTTTCCCGGTCCAAATGGTTCCCATAATGAATCGTGCCTTAGGGACGGGAGACCCGTCCCCTACATTATTGCAACAGCATTTTACTTCGGCAGGCGCAGGGTGAAGGTGAAGGTGGTCACGCCGTCCCGGCTGGTGACGGTGATGTCCTCGCCGTGGCTGAGGATGATGGTGCGTACGATGTAAAGGCCCAGACCTACACCGTCGCGGTCTATGCTGCGGCTCTTGTCGGTTTTGTGGAAGCGGTCGAAGATCAGGGAAAGCTCGCTTTCCGGGATGGTGGGGCCGGTGTTGGACACCGAGACCAGCACATTCTGCTCTCCGCGGGCAATCCGCAGGCCCAAAGTGCCTCCCTCATCACAGAATTTCACCGCGTTATCCAAAAGATTATAGATGACCTGGGTAATGGAGTCCGCTTCCGCGAACACCTCCACCGGCTCATCCGGCATCTCCACATCCACGCTCAGACGGCGCTGGGTGATCTTCTGCTCGAAGGAGAGTAACGCCTGCCCTGCCTGTTCGCAGATGTCAAACACCCGCTTCTTGGCATCGGGGATGCCCTGGGACTGCAGGCGGGAAACCTCCAGCATACTGCGCACCAGCCTGGACAGGCGGCGCACTTCTGTGGCCACGGTCTGCATATATTCCCGATGCCGTTCCGGCGGAATGGCGCCGTCCAGCATGCCGTCCATAAAGCCGGCGATGGTGGTCATTGGGGTCTTCAGCTCATGGCTGATGTTTGCCACGAATTCACGGCGCTGCAGCTCGGATTTTTCCAGAGAGGCTGCCATATTGTTAAAGGCCACCGCCAGTTCGTCGATTTCAATGGTATTGCTGCCGCCGGTGGCGACACGCACATCCAGTTCCCCGTGACCGAAGCGGCGGGCTGCTGCGGCCATATCCCGAAGGGGCTGATTCTGGCTGCGTACCAGCAGAGAGACTGCCAGCATCGCCACCATCAGCACCGCAAGGCCCATCATCAGGAAAAAGTCTGTGGTTTCGGAGATGACCTGCTGGGTCTGAGCCACGGTGGCCGATACCATGACAAAGCCGATGCTCTGCCCGGAGGTGCGGGACACGATGGGCTCCGCGATCATATAGCGCCGGTCCGCATACAGGCCGGTGATCCGCCCAAGAAAGGAGACAGGACCATCCTCCAGAACCCGCTGCACGAAATCCGGTGTCAGCTGCATGCCAAGATGCTGGCAGTACAGGGTATTGCAGGAGCAAAGCATCACTCTGCCCTGTGGATCACAGATGACGGCATCCGTGTCCGCCACCTCTGAGGCAAAGGACAGGTTGATGCGTACATCCCAGCTTGCCCCCAGCGTTTCCGCGCTGTCATAGGCTGCGGCCAGACCGGTGACCACATCGGCATTGTGCCGCAGGGTCTTTTCTGCCTGCTCGGCAGCATAATTGCCGATGAACACGCGGAAAGCCAGGCCCAACGCCGCCACACTGAGCAGGATCAGGCAGGCCGTCAGGGCAAACTGGCGGCTGAACATGGTTTTCATGCGTTCACTACCTCAAATTTATATCCTACGCCCCATACCGTCTTCAGGCTCCACTGATCGGAAATGCCCTCTAACTTCTCTCTCAGACGCTTGATGTGTACATCCACGGTGCGGCTGTCGCCCAAATACTCAAACCCCCACACCTCGTCTAAAAGCTGGTTGCGGGTATAGACCCGGTTGGGAGAGGAGGCCAGATAGTAAAGCAGCTCCATCTCCTTGGGCGGGGTATCGATCTTCTTGCCGTCCGCGATCAGCTCAAAGGCGTCCATATCGATGGTCAGCCGGTCAAAATCCAGCCGCTTTGCCGCCTTCTCCGGCTCCACACCGCTGCGGCGCAGCACCGCCTCAATGCGGGCCAACACCTCCTTCATTTCAAAGGGCTTGGTGATATAGTCATCCGCGCCCAGCTTGAGGCCGGTGACCTTATCAGTGGTCTCCCCCTTGGCGGTGAGCATGATGATGGGAATGTCGGATTCTGCCCGGATGGTGCGGCAGACACCCCAGCCGTTCAGCACCGGCAGCATCAGGTCCAGCAACACCAGACTGGGCTGCATTTCCCGGAACCGCTCCACACCCTTGCCGCCGTCATAGGCAATGGCCACCTCGTAGCCCTCCTTCTCCAGATACAGCCGCAGGAGATCGGCAATATTGCGGTCGTCTTCAATGATAAGTACAGATTTTCCCATGGGACAGCCTCCCCTTATCTTCATATGATTATTAAGTACATTATATACGATTTTGAAAAACTTTTTTGAATTTTTTGTAAAAATGCGAGAAGAACCACGGTTTTTCTGAGAGAAAACCGCCCCATCCTCACCAATCATTATATCCGCACCCTTTTTCCCTGTCAAGGCAGGCCCTGTTCCGGGCCATGCAGGAAAATTAAGTATGGACTTTTATTCCTTACTGATGTAGACTATGTACAGAATATGCCGTCAAATCTGTCCCACAAAGGAGAAAAGCTATGAACACAGTACAATACGGTCAGTGGAAAATCGCCGTGGATGTGGAGAAAACAAAGCAGTATTATGCCGCTCTCCCGCAGCCGACAGATCAAGCCAGCCGGAATTTTGCCGAATACTGCCAAATGATGCCTCCGGAGGAACGCGCATTCTTCGATTCCTTTGGGATCGATCCGGTTCGCTGCAGTGTTCATGGCTTCTTTATGGACAAGGAAAAGACATTCCCCTGCGGTGGAACCCTGCTGTTCTGCGGCAGCTATCTGGAATGTCCGCCGGAAAACCTGATGACCATAGAAGAACTTGCTGCCAAGGATTTTATGGATGACCGGCCCGATCCTCGTGTTACCATCGGAATCTTCCGGTTTGACTTTATACGGCGGGATTTTCTTTCCGATGAGATGCCGGAGGGCTTTCTTGGTATCGAATTCTTCTGCGACGACATGAAATGGCTGCTCAAGGAGCGCTGCGAAGAAGAAAGGCTGTATGAGCCGCCCCGGTTCTGGGAGATCCACAAACAGATTGCAGGCTATTTCCGGCAGAAAAAGCAGCAAAAAGCCTTCCTTCTGGAAGAACAGCAGCAGTTTGAGGCGCTGTTCCAAAGATTGTCGATCTCCGCAGTTCCCCTGAGCAAAAAGGAAATACGCCGTCACCGGGTTCGTTGGCTTCGCGCTTATGCTCCTGCCGACGCCAACTGGCAGGAGCTCCGGGCGCTTTGCCTCGATGGAAGAGGCTGCTCCGTCTTCCCGTGGCATATTTTCAGCTTCGGAGTTCTGGAATGTGTGCAAAACGAGGAAGCGCAGGCACTCTTTGACCGGGAATCCAAAGGAAGCTGCATCCTTCTGAATAATATCGCCCCCATTGCCTACCGCCTTGCGGATGCCTCCACTCTCACGGCGGCAGACTTGGAAGATCTCATTGATGTCACCATCACCCCGGAGAACTTCTTATGGACCTACAGCAAAACCCACGAGGGAATGTGCGGCCCCTATTTTTATAAAAAAGATTGATAAAAAACGCACGCGTGCGATTTTAAAATGCACGCGTGCGTTTTTTGTGCGTTTTTTCGTGCGTTTTATGCGTTAAATCAATCCCTTATCAAGGCAATAGTGATAGATGCCATCCTCCGCTACATGGCCGCAGATCTCGTCGGCTACGGCTTTGAGCTGGTCGGAGGCGTTTTCCATGGCGACGCCGGTGCCTACGGCCTGCAGCATTTCGATGTCGTTGTTGCCGTCGCCGAAGGCGAGGGCCTGAGACTTATCCAAATGGTAGTAGTGCAGGATCTTTTCGATGCCCACACCTTTGCCGCCGTCGGCAGGGATGATGTCCGCTGCCCGATCCCACCATGCTACGATCTTTGCGCCCCGGACATCGCGCATGATCTCGGGGTATTCCGCTTCCCGGCAGGAGGTCATGAGCTGATAAACCTCCTCTTCCGACACCGCTTCAAAATCCTCCGTGGCCTTGATGTCCACATGGACGAAGGAAAAATACTCCGTCAGGTCTTCATCTGTGCCGTTGGCGGTCAGCCGCCGCTTGGTTGCCAGAGAGACGGGTTTGCCTGCGGTGGTGGCATTTTGGATGATCTTTTTCACATCCTCGGTAGGGATGGGGTTACTGAAGATGGTCTCCCGGTCATTGTAGCAGTAGGAGCCGTTGAAGGTCAGAAAGGCGTCGAACTCCACCCCCTCAAACCGGGGCAGGCACACCGGCGGCCTTCCCGTGGCGATGCAAAGGAGGATCCCCCGCTGCCGAAGCCGCTGCAGCGCCTCCCGGGTTCGGTCTGACAATTTGCCGCTGTGGAAATTCATCAGCGTGCCGTCGATATCAAAGAAAATGATTTTTATCTGGTTCATATGTCCTCCCTGTGGTGCGTCATCTTTTCACTTTGCACAGCGCAATGATATGGTAGAGCAATGACGCAAGGATCAGCAGAAATACAATCGTCCCGGGGATCGGATATTCTCCCAGAATGATAAGCAAAGGAAGCAGAATGAGTATGCGCAGGAAAAACACATTCCAAAGGCAGCGGGGCAAACACAGCCTGCGTGCAAGCTCTGCCTCCTGAAGTTCGTAAGTCATATCTGTGATACGGTGAATGCAGAAGTGGGTCAGCAAGCCGTACTCGGCGATCACATTCGACCGGGCATCCTGCAGCAGCTTATCGCGCACATCTCCCATGGTGAGTTCCCTCGGCACGTTGCAAGTGATGAAATATCGGGCCTTTTTGGATTGCGCCTTTTCAAAGCAAAAGAGATGATAAAAGCCAACCGCGCTTAATCTCCAGCCGTTTTGTTCCAGATCCTCTAATCTTTCCTCCAATTTCCGTAGATTCCACACCGGATACAGCAGCCATTTTTTCATTGCTGTCTCCTTCCTGCGGTAAACTCCCAGATCAGGATGATGACCGCCTGAAGCAGCACCCCGGCGGCGATCAGGATGGCGCAGTGCATGAAGAATTCCTGGGGCAGCACCCGGATGATCTCATCGGCATAGTAGTCAAAGATCCAGTTGTCTTTCCCCGGGAAGAAGATGCGGTGGAACACCACAAAGGCCCGGTCAAAGTCCAGCGCCGCCAAGCCGCCCAGTACCAGAGGCAGCACCACCGCACTGATGCCTGCATAAAAGGCGGCAGAGCGCCTGCCCAGCCGGTAGGGGCCGAATTTTTTCCGCAGGAAAAACAGTACGATGAGACTAAGGGATGAGGCGATCAGCACCCCGGCATTCAGGTCAAACAGCACCTTACAATCCACAAAATGGGCCTCGCCTTCGACAGAGCACTCCATGACCCCGGTGCCGAAGGTCTTGCCCGGCAGGGTCAGATAGTCCAGCACCTCGTCATAGGCATCCCGGATCTCCTCTGCCGTAAAGCCGCTGGATTCGGGCAGGTTCATTGCGTCAATGTGGGCATAGTAAAAAGGCCGGATGTAGATGGGCAGGCCGATGGAAACGGTCAGGATAAAGAAAAACAGGCTGACGGCAAGCCAGACCGCCGCCACCCGGCGCGAGATGGATGTTTTCATGGAACGATCTCCTTTTTCAAAGGATTTATCCTGTTTAGTATAGCACAAATGCAGGAGGGAGACAAGGCGCAGCATGGTCCCGAAAAAAGAAGGGGGCGCACGGCATAGCCGTGCGCCCGTACTTTTTCGTTTAATCCATGATCTCTACCGTGACCCGGGTGCCTTCACGCTGGGCGACGGACTTGATGATGGTGCGGATTTCTTTGGCAATTCGACCCTGACGGCCGATGACCTTGCCCATATCCTCCGGAGCGACCCGCAGTTCCAGCACTGTGGTGTCTCCCGGAATTTCCGTGACCGTAACATCGTCGGGATGATCGACAAGGTTCCTTGCCATATAGAGCAGGAGTTCCTTCATCTCTGAGATCCCGCCTTACAGTACGTTGGCCTTCTTGAGCAGACCTCTGACAGTATCAGTGGGCTGAGCGCCGTTCTTGATCCACTGCTGAGCCTTCTCTGCGTCCACAGTGATGGTGGCGGGGTTGGTCAGGGGATTGTAGGTGCCGATTTCTTCGATGCAGCGGCCGTCACGGGGAGAGCGGGAATCTGCAACAACGATGCGATAGAAAGGAGCCTTCTTGGCGCCCATTCTTCTGAGTCTGATCTTAACCATGGGATAACCTCCATAAAAATATGATAAAAATTTTTTAATAAACGATATTGTCAGGCCGTTTGGCCGTGATCACTTAAAAGTGGAAACCGCCCATGCCGCCGCCCATGCCGGGCATACCCGGCATATTGCCGCCGAACTGACGGCCCAGCTTCTTCATCTTCTTGGATGCGCCGGGGCCGGTCATCTGCTTGATCATGTTCTGCATCATTTCGAACTGCTTCAGCAGACGGTTGATGTCCTCCACCTTGGTGCCGGAGCCTGCCGCGATGCGGCGCTTTCGGCTGTGGTTCAGGCAGGAGGGGTTCTCCCGCTCGTAAACCGTCATGGACTGGATGATGGCTTCGGTGCGGCCGAGGGCCTTTTCATCGATTTGGACATTCTTCATGTTGCCCATGCCGGGCATCATGGCCAGCATATCCTGCATGGAGCCCATGCTCTTGATCTGGATGAGCTGATCGTAATAATCTGCCAGAGTGAACTTGGCGGAGCGCAGCTTCTGCTCCAGCTCTGCCGCCTTCTTGTCGTCCAGCGCGGCTTCGGCCTTCTCGATGAGGGTGAGCACATCGCCCATGCCGAGGATTCTCGAAGCCATGCGCTGGGGATGGAAGGGCTCGATCTGATCCAGCTTCTCGCCCTGACCGGCGAATTTGATGGGCTTGCCGATGACCGCACGGACGCTCAGTGCCGCGCCGCCTCTGGCGTCGCCGTCCAGCTTGGTGAGGATAACGCCGGTGATATCCAGCCATTCATTGAAGCTCTGGGCAGCGTTGACCGCGTCCTGACCGGTCATGGCGTCCACCACCAGCAGGATCTCGCTGGGTTCTACGGCAGCCTTGATGCTCTTCAGCTCGTTCATGAGCTGCTCGTCGATGTGCAGACGGCCTGCGGTATCCAGCAGTACCATATCGTTGCCGTGCTGGGTGGCATGGCGGATGGCGGCCTTGGCAATGTCCACGGGATTGGTCTTGCCCATCTGGAACACGGGGATGTCCAGCTTCTTGCCCACCACGCAAAGCTGCTCGATGGCAGCGGGGCGGTAGATGTCGCAGGCCACCAGCAGCGGGCGCTTGCCCTGCCGCTTCAGAAGACCTGCCAGCTTGCCGCCGTTGGTGGTCTTACCCGCACCCTGCAGACCCACCAGCATGATGACCGTGGGGCCTTTGGGGTTGATGGTGAGCTTCTGATTTTCAGAGCCCATCAGCTTGGTGAGCTCTTCGTTGACGATCTTGACGATCATCTGTGCCGGGGTCAGACTTTCCAGCACATCGGTGCCGATGCAGCGTTCTGTGGTGGACTTGACGAAGTCCTTGACCACCTTATAGCTGACATCTGCCTCCAAAAGGGCGAGTCGGATCTCACGCATGGCAGATTTTACATCGCCTTCGGTGATGCGCCCTTTGCCGCGGAGCTTTTTAAACGCGGCTGACAGTTTTTCGGTTAAGCCTTCAAATGCCATAGCATATTACTCCCTGATGGTTTGCAGTGTGTGGAGTACGCCCTGTGCCTGCTTTCGCACCGCTTCATCGGCACTCACAAGCAGGGCATGGAGTTCTTCCTCCGCCCGGGCCACGGTCTCGCGGATGCGGGCATCCCGCGCCGCGCAGCCAAGCACCCGCTCAAATTCCCGCAATGCCGCTTCGGCATGGAGCAGGGAATCGTGGACGCCCTGCCGGGAAATGCCGGTCTCCAGGGCGATCTCTGCCAGAGAAAGGTCCTGATTGAAGCGCAGGTCGCAGTAGCTGCGCTGTTTGGGGGGCAGAAGCTCGCCGTAATAATCCAGCAGCAGGGTCAGATCCGCACCGCTTTGCCGCATAACGCCGTCCCGCCGCATGATCCGTCCTCCCTGCATGGCGCCCAGCTCTGCGCCCGTTGTCCCGGTTGATGTCAAGTAATTCTCCTTGTCATCCATCCGGCCGATATATCATACCTGAAAAGGAAGGGGATGTCAAGTGTTTTTATTTGACACCGGAAAGAAATTTGCGATAAATTTGCCTCTGCGTCAATCAGAGGACGGTTCCCTGATTGACTTTGTCCGAATTCTCTTTATTTCATCCCAAACCGCTTGCATCCTTGGCGCTGTGATGGTAAAATATGGGTAACTTTAGGAAAAGGAGAATCCCCATGAAAAAACGCTTTCTTTCCATGATCCTTGCACTGGTGCTCGTGTGCAGCCTCTTTGTGCCTGTGACGGTGCATGCGGAGACCACGGTGCCCACCTATACGGTTCTGGTTCTGGATACCTCCGGACAGCATCAGTTCTATTCCGGCAACACCCGGATCTACACTGCAGACAGCGCTGTGAACGAGGTAAAAACCGCCGCCTGCAATTTTTCCGAAGCCCTGCTGCGTCTGAATCATAACCACAATGTTGCCGTGGTTTCCTATAAGGGCAGCGCCACCACCGTTTCCAACTTTACGCAGGACAGCGACAAGCTGCTCAGTGCCATCCGGAATATCTCCACCAACGGCGATGAAAGCGTCAATGTTGCCTCCGGTCTGGACAGAGCGAACCAGCTTCTTTCCGCCGTAAAGGACAAAAACGCGGTGATGAATGTCATCGTTTTCACCACCGGCCTGACCAATACCGGCGCCAGTTCCTCTTCCGGTCTGTATGATTCCTCCGTCCCCGGCAGCGACTGGTATAACCGCTCCACCAAGATCAAGCTGTACTGCTATGCCAATGCCGCCATCAAGAGCGCACAGGTCCTGCATGAGTATGCCAATGTGTATTCCGTGGGCCTGTTTGAGACCTGGGACAATATGCCCTCCGCCGGTCAGGAGATCGTGACCTTCTTCAAGATGTTCACCGAAGATCTTGCAAATCCCCTGGAAAACTACAGCCCGGTTTACAACAAGAACGACCTGGACTACGCCTTCGCGGAGATTTGCAACGACATCATCGATAACCCCTTCAACGATGTCAACTATCAGAAGTATTACTTCGACGCAGTGTTCTGGGCAGGCGAAGAGGGCATCACCACCGGTACCAACCTCAACACCTTCAACCCCAATGAGATCTGCACCAGAGAGCAGATGGTCACCTTCCTCTGGCGCAAAATGGGCCAACCCGCCCCGCAGGATACCGACACTGCTTTCACCGACCTTCAGCCCGGTCGCTTCAGCTATGATGCCATTTTGTGGGCAGAAGAGCAGGGCATTACCAACGGCACCTCCCCCACCACATTCAGCCCCGCGCGGATAGTGACCCGTGAGCAGGTGGTCACCTTCCTGTGGAGAGTGGACGGCATGCCTGAGCCTGAGTCCGTCATCACCAAGTTCACCGATGTGAAGCCCTATGCCTTCTCCTATCCCGCAATCCTGTGGGCACAGGAAGAAGGAATCACCAATGGTACCTCTGCCACCACCTTTGAGCCGGAGGCTCCCTGCACCAGAGCACAGATCATCACCTTCATGTACCGCTACTATGTAGACGAATAAGCAGCAAAAACCGGGCGGCGCCGTGTGAGAAAACCACACAGCGCCGCCTCTGCTTGATATTATTCCGGAGAGCTCCGCCAATCGCTGCCCTGCTGCACCTGATGGGCGGCGAAATAGCGGTTCATATCGTTCAGGACTTTTTTCTTGTCAGCGCTCCACAAGGGTGCCACTAAATGGCGCTTGGCACCGTCCCCGGTGAGTCGGTGGATGACCATTTGGGGCGGCATGACCTGCAGGCAGCGGGATAAAATGGAGAAGTATTCCTCCTTTTCCAGTGCCGTTACCCGGCCCGCCAGATAATCCTCATACAGATCCGCATCATCCAATATGTGCAAAAGGTGGAATTTCACCCCATCCGCGCCGCTTTTGGCAATATAGCGGGCGGTTTCCAGCATCATTTCCGGGGTCTCTCCCGGAAGTCCCAAAATCTGATGCACGATCACCTCCGCGCCGATGGCGTGAAGGTTTTTTACCGCTTCATCGAATACCGGCAGCTCGTAGCCTCGTCGGATCGCTTTTGCGGTTTCCGGATGGATGGTCTGCAGGCCCAGCTCCACCCACAAAGGCTTCCTCCGCGCCATTTCCGACAAAACCTGCAAAACCTCCGGGCCAAGGCAATCCGGGCGGGTGGCAACATCCAGCGCCACGATGTCCTCCGGCTCGATGGCGGCGGAAAACCGCTGCCGCAGCAGCTCCGGCGGGGCATAGGTGTTGGTGTAGCTCTGAAAATAGGCAATGTATTTGCCGCCCGGGTTCTTATGCGCCACCCGGGCCTTCGCCTTTTCCAATTGCGCCCGGATATCCGGGTCGGCGGGAGCGGCAAAATCTCCGCTGCCAAGCCGGGAGCAGAAGCTGCACCCCCGGCTGCCGATGGTGCCGTCCCGGTTGGGGCAGCCAAAGCCGCCGTCTAAGGACAGCTTGTAGACCTTGCAGCCAAAGCGCTCCACCATGGCGGAATGAAAGGATCGATAGTGCATGATGTTTCCTTTCTCTGAAAATGTAGGGGGTTGTCAATCAGGGGACGGTTCCCCGATCGACAAGTCGATCAGGGAACCGTCCCCTGATTGACCGAAGGTATTTGCATATGCCAAAAGGCCGCTGCAATTTTGCAGCGGCCTTTGAAAATCAAATGTCTTCCAGAAGCTGGGAGATCTGGGTCTCATCTAAAACGGTGATGCCGTTTTCCTGCAGGAGCTCGGCGGTGGTGCCGGAGCGCTGCACAACGGTGTGGGTAAAGGTTCCATCGTAGATCTCGCCTACACCGCAGGAGGGGCTTCTGGACTTCAGGACGGCGTATCTGCAGCCAAACAGGCGGGCCAGACGAAGGGCTTCCTTGGCACCACGGTCATACTGCTCGGTGATATCGGCGCCTTCGGAGTTTACCACGCGGTCGCCAAGGCGTTCCGCGGGGAGACGGGGGGTGGTGAGGCCGCCAAGCTGCTCAGGGCAGATGGGGATGAGGTGGTACTTGCGCTTGAGAAGAATGAGGTCTTCCATGGGGCCGTTGTTGCTTCCGTCGAAGCGGCAGCAATAGCCAAGAAGACAGGCGCTGATCAGAAGATTCATACCGGCTCCTTTCTTATGCCTCGATCACATACTGCTGAACGGAATTCAGGAAGGACATACGCTGGTCCTCTGTGCCGCAGACGGTGCAGCGCAGCGGATTGGCAAAATCCAGGTTGAATACGCCCATATAGGCTTTGGCGTTGGTGGTCTGGTTGCCGCTGGCAAGCTGAACGCCGCAGGGCTGAAGGGTGGCAATACGGATGAAATGCTTGATCTCGTCGATGGACGAAAGCCGGATCATAAAGTCACTCATATGAAAAATCCCCCAAGAGACTATACAAGATGGATATTCTTCGTTATAATGATGTAAAAAGGAACACGAACAGCAATTTCAATAAGAAACGATGTTGCGAATTGTATATATTATATAATAACGCAGAGTTTCACGCAATTAGAAAAGCTTCTAATTTCGCCTTTTTATATCGATATGTTTTTGGTGGTAATGAACATGAGAGTATCCTTTTACACTTTGGGCTGCAAAGTCAACCAGTATGAGACCCAGGCCATGGAACATATTTTAAGCCAGATGGGTATAGAATTGGGGGATTTTGAGGACGCCTGCGATGCCTATATCATCAATACCTGCACCGTCACCGCCATGGCGGACAAGAAGAACCGCAACATCATAAGGCGCTGCCGCAAGCGCAATCCCGATGCCATCGTGGGGGTCTGCGGCTGCTACAGCCAGCTGGATCCGGAGGCGGTGGAGGCCCTCGGGGCGGATGTGATCTCCGGCAGCGGCGGCAGGGAAGAATTCCTGCAGCTCATGCTGCAGGCGGTGCGCACAAGGGAAAAGGCCCGGAGCGTGGACAAGGCCCTTGCCCGCCGGGACTTTGAGCGCCTGCCCGCCGGCGGCCTTTCTGCCCGCACCCGCGCCATGCTCAAGGTGCAGGACGGCTGCTGCAATTTCTGCTCCTACTGCATCATCCCCTATGCCAGAGGGCCGGTGCGCTCCCTGCCTTTGGAGGAAGCGGTGGCGCAGGCAAAGGCCCTTTGCGCGGAAGGCTATCGGGAGATCGTCATCACCGGCATCGAGATCGCCTCATGGGGGCGGGATCTGCCCGGAAAACCCAAGCTCACGGCGCTTCTGCAGGCCCTTTGCGAGGCTGCTCCCGTGCGGCTGCGCCTTGGCTCACTGGAGCCGAGGATCGTGGACGAGGAATTCTGCGAGATCTTATCCCGCTATCCCCAGGTCTGCCCCCAGTTTCACCTGTCCCTGCAATCCGGCAGCGATACGGTGCTAAAACGCATGAACCGCAAGTACGACAGCGCCCGCTATTTTGAAAGTGTGCGCCTTTTGCGGGAGTATTTCCCCGGCTGCGCCGTCACCACCGACCTGATCGTGGGATTTCCCGGGGAATCAGAAGAGGAATTTGAGGAAAGCCTTGCCTTTGTGGAGAAGTGCGGCCTTTCTCAGGTCCATGTCTTCCCCTATTCCCGCCGTCCCGGCACCCCCGCCGACCGCCTGCCCGACCAGATCCTCAGGCAGGAAAAGGAGCGCCGCAGCGCTGCTGCCATTGAACGCACCGCAAAATTAGCGGAAGACTATCGTCAGGCCATGGTGGGCACAGTACAGCAGGTGCTCTTCGAGCAGCCGGAAAAGGGCCTGTTTGCAGGCCATGCCATGAACTATGTCAAAGTATACGCCTCCGGAGAAGACCTTCAGAACGAAATACGGAAAGTAAAGATCACCGAAGTCTTCGCCGACGGCGTAAAAGGTGAGATCATTTGATATGGATCACCAACACACATGGAAAATTCAGAAAAATTGACAGGCAGAGCGGCGGCTCTGCCTGTTTGCTTTTATCTCTTCATTCGCTTCAGGACGGCCTGCAGGCCCTCCATGAGGCGGTCCAGTTCTTCCGGCTGGGTCTCCCGGGAGAGGGAGACGCGGATGCTGCCGTCAATGACCTCCGGGGGCAGGCCAAGGGCCTCCAGTACATGGCTGCGGTGTCCCTTGGAGCAGGCGGAACCGGCGGAAACATAAACATCATGCTCCTGCAAAATGTTGATGGTGTTCTGGCTGGGGATGCCCGGCAGGGCGCAGCACACGATATGGGGCGCTTCGGCGGCGCCGATCAGCTCCACCCCATCAAAGTCCCGCAGGCGGGAGATCAGCGCATCCCGCAGGGCACTCTGCCGCGCGATGTCCTCCCGCAGATGCGCGCTTCCTGCCTCACAGGCGGCACCCATGGCAGCGATGGCGGGCATGGCTTCGGTGCCGGAGCGGAAGTTCTTCTCCTGTCCGCCGCCGTGGAGGTAGGCGGGCAGGGGCAGGCCGGGCCGAACATATAAGGCACCGATGCCCTTCACCGCATGGATCTTGTGCCCGGAAACGGAGATCAGATCCGCGCCAAGGGTCTTTGCACGGAAGGGAATCTTCAGGAAACCCTGCACCGCATCGGTGTGGAACAGGGCATTAGGACAGCGGCGGTGGGTCAGCTTCGCCATTTTTTCAATGGGCATGACAGCGCCCGTTTCGTTGTTCACCATCATGATGGACACTAAAATGGTGTCCTCCCGCAGGGCATCGCTGAGCTGCTCTACGGTGATCCTGCCCATATTGTCCGGCTGCAGGTAGGTGATCTCAAAGCCCTGCTCCTTGAGCTTCTGCATGGGGTGCAGGATGGCGTGATGCTCAATGCTGGTGGTGATGATGTGGTTGCCCCTTTTTTTCAGGCGGTGGGCAGAGGAAAATATCGCCCAGTTGTCCGCTTCCGTGCCGCCGGAGGTGAAAAACACCCGTTCCGGCTCTGCCCCCATGGCGGCGGCCACCTGCTGCCGGGCCTTCGCCAGACGGTGGGCGGCATCGATGCCCAGACGGTGCACCGAGGAGGGGTTGCCCCAGCAGTTGAGCAGCGTTTCTTCTATGGCTGCCACCGCTTCCGGGCAGGGCCGGGTGGTGGCGGAATTGTCTAAATATGCGATCATGGTTACTCCTCTATTTTCCGACGCAGAAGCGTTCAAAAATTCGGTTTGTGATATCCTCCCGGACGGTGCGTCCGGTGATCTCGCCAAGGGCCTCCATGGCGGCCTCCACATCTAAAAGCACCGCGTCCGGGGTCATGCCGGCCTGCATGGAGCCAATCGCCCCATCTACGGCCCTTGCCGCCCGCTCTACGGCGGCTGCCTGCCGCACATTGGTGAGAATGGAGCCGTCCACCCGGCCTTCCGTGCCGAAGCGGGCTTCTACCTCTGTTTTCAGGGCATCAAGACCGCTGCCATCCTTGGCGCAGATGGTGAGGACGGTGTCAAAGGGCAGGTCTTTCGGGGAGATGGTCGTGCCAAGGTCGGATTTGTTGATGAGACCGATGGCGCAGGGTGCTTCCATGGCGGCACGGATGGCGGCCTGATCTTCCTGCGTCAGCGGCTGCGCGCCGTCGCACACGAAGAGACTCAGTTCTGCTTCCTTTGCCCCCGCAATGCTGCGGGCCACGCCCATGGCCTCGATGCGGTCCTCCGTTTCCCGGATGCCTGCGGTATCCATCAGGCGAAGGGTGACGCAGCCAAGGCGCACCGTTTCCTCCACCGTATCCCGGGTGGTGCCGGGAATTTCCGTGACGATCACCCGTTCATAGCCAGCCAAGGCATTGAGAAGGGAGGATTTGCCTGCGTTGGGGCGGCCTAAAATGACAGCCTTCACACCCCGCCGCAGGAATTGGCCCCGGGCGAAGCTGCCGTGCAGCGTCCAGAGGGTGTTGGATGCCCCCTGCAGGCTTTCCCGGAAGGCGCTGAGGCGGAAATCGGGGATTTCCTCATCCGGATAGTCCAGCACCGCGTGGAAATGGCTGCAGATGTCCATCATCATATCATAGAGGGGGTCGATCTTTCGCAGCAGTGCGCCCCCCACCTGCCCTGCGGCATTGGCGGCGGCATCGGCGCTTTCCGCGTCGATGAGATCCACCACGGCTTCGGCCTGAGTCAGATCCATGCGTCCGTTCAGGAAGGCACGCTTGGTGAATTCGCCGGGGCCTGCCTGCCGTGCGCCTGCGGCAAACAGGGCATCCAGCCCCGCCGCCAGAACGGCGGGAGAACCGTGGCAGTGCAGCTCCACCGTGTCCTCCCCGGTGTAGGTGCCGGGGGCACGGGAGTAGACGGCTAATATTTCGTCGATGATGCGACCCTGCCGGTCCAAAAGGGAGGCAAGGCAGACCTTGCGGTTGGGAGCTTCGGACAAAGGCGCGCCGTTTTTCATCCGGCAGACGCGCCCCGCGACGGTGGCACAGCCCTGCCCTGACAGCCGCAAAATTCCAATGGCACCCGGCTGCGCCGGTGTGGCAATGGCGGCAATGACATCCATAGGACATCCTCCTTGTGCGCGGCCAATCGGCCGCTTCTTCTATATTATATAGTAATTCATGTGTCAAGTCGGGCAAGCAACGCTTGCCCGATCGCTGCCGCGTTTTTGCGCGGCAGCATATCGAATCGCAAAGCGATATATCGAGTTTGCCCAAGGCAAACATATCGAGCTTTGCGGAGCAAAGCATATCGACAACACGGGAAATGTTTCGATTATATTGTGGTTCCGGCGAATTCGTGTGTGAATGTAGGGGCGGTTATTAACCGCCCGGCAGAAAATGCCGCGATTACATCACGGTTCCGGCGAATTCGTGACATTTTTCGGGCGGATACTATCCGCCCCTACGATGGGACAAGATGGTTTTTGCGCAAAAACCGCCCCTGCCTACATATATAATATATATTGATATGATACGACGGCGGCGGGGGATTTGCAAGGGGGAAACTGATGGCTTTTCGTGCATGATTTTTCTTTTCCTGGGCAATTTAATTCCGGGTGATGATATGAAGAATCAAAAACCGGCTGCCGCGATCACAGATGACGATGTTCGGCAGATTTTTGACGGTTCGGGGGATTTTGTGGCCCGGCCTTTTCGGACTTCCGGAATTTCTCTGATGCTCTATGCCATCGACGGACTCACCTCCGCCGGTGATATTTCTCATTATGTATTAAAGCCGATGATGCGGCTGCAGGGGGACTCTGAGGAAGCTCTTTACAACACCGCCCTTTATGAGGCGGTGTACAACTGCGTGGCCCGACCCTGTGAGGATCTGCAGGCGGTGGCGAATTTCCTTGTCAACGGCTTTTCAGTGGTGCTCTTTCCCGGAGCGGGGGCCATTGCCTTTGAAAATAAGACCCCGGAAAAGCGCATTCCGTCTCCACCGCAGGTGGAGAACACCATCAAGGGGCCGAAGGATGCCTTTACCGAGACCGTTCGCACCAACACGAGCCTGCTGCGCCGCCATCTTCGCACCCCGGATCTGCGGTTGAAGGAATATATCGTAGGGCAGCGCAGCCTCACCAATGTGACGGTGGCCTCCATTCAGGGTCTGACGAACCCGGAACTGGTGACACGGGTGGAGCAACGATTGCAGGAGATCGACATTGACGGCATGATCTCCCCCTCCGGGGTGGAGGAATATCTCTCCGGCTCCCGTTCCACCGCCTTTCCCCTGCTGCAGTACACCGAGCGCACCGACAAATTTGCCCAAGGTCTGCTGAACGGGCAGGTGGGGGTGCTGGTGGACGGTCTGCCCCTTGGCTATCTCATGCCGGTGGGTTTGGGCGATCTGATGAAAAGTCCAGAGGATGTGGGCACGGATTATCTGTCTGCCTCCTGCGCCCGGGTGCTGCGGTATCTGGCGCTGCTCATCAGCCTGTTTTTGCCTGCCCTCTTTGTGGCCATGGCTTCTTTTTATCCCGAGATGATCCCCAATCCCCTTCTGACCGCCATCATCGACAGCAAGCAGTCCGTTCCCTTTCCCACGGTGTTTGAGGTGCTGGGGCTGCTGATCGCCTTTGAGCTTTTGCAGGAAGCGGGCCTTTCCATGCCCAAATCCATCGGGCAGACTTTGTCCATCATCGGCGGTCTGGTGGTGGGCACGGCGGCGGTGGAGGCAAAGCTCATTTCTCCGTCATCGTTGATCGTGGTAGCCACGGCGGGAATTTGCGGCTATGCCATTCCGGGGCGGGAATTCTCCGAGGCCATTCGACTCTGGCGCTTTGTGCTGGCCCTGTGTGCCAGCACGGCGGGCCTTTTCGGCATGACGGCGGGGTTCTTGGTGCTGCTGATCCGTCTGGCGGGTCTGCAGAGCTTCGGCGTCAGCTATCTTGCGCCCTTTGCCTATGTGCAGGGGGTGGATTCCATCCTAAGGCCCCGGCTGAAAAAGACCATCTGGCGAAATCGGCGGCTGCGGCCATTGGATGAACGAAATCAGGGGGCAGTATGAAAATAAGCGGAATTGTGACAGTGATCGCCATCTTGCTGGCGCTGCTGTTATCCCCTTTTTCCCGCACGGATGTGGCGGAGCTTCTGCCGGTGCAGACCCTTTGCCTGCGGCAGGAGGAAGGGCAGTGCCTTTTGCTGACGGACGGCGGCCTGATGGGGCAGGGGGCAGACCCCGAAGAAGCTCTTGCGGATCTGCAGCGCACCGCTCCCGGCAAGGTGGTATTCTCCACCACCCGGCAGCTTGTGGTGGAGGAAAGCGGAAGCGAATATTTTAAGCCTCTGTTGGATCTGGAGGCCCTGCGGCCCGGTACGGAGGTCTATTGGGCCCACCAGCCGGTGGATCCGGCAGATGCCTCCGGGTGGCTGAACCGCCATGGGGTCAACACCACCGTCTCCCGTCTGCAGGCCGCGTGGCTGACAGGGGAACGGGTGACGATCCCGCGGCTCACCGGCGGCGAAGGGAGGTACGAGGTCATTGCGTGAGGAATCCTTGAACCGAAGCGGCGGAATGTGGCTCGTAAGCTTCTGTGTCACGGCGGGAGCGGCGCTGTGCGGCCATATGAGCTGGCTTTCCGCGCTTGCGGGCGGCATCGGGGCGATCCTGCTGTATGAGCTGCGGCTGAAGCTGCCCGCGGGGAAAGCACCGGGGCTGATTGCGGCAGTGCAGGTGCTGTGGCTGGCAGTGCCGTTGGCAGTGTTTGCCGGCGTGGCGAGAGACCTCTTTCAAGATGCTTCCAATGAGATCTATGTACCCTTGGTGGTGCTGGCCCTGAGCTGGCTGCTGGCGCGGCATCCGAGAGATGGGGTACTGGCCTGCTGCGTGATCGTGGCATATTTTCTCCTTGCTGCGGTGGCGGTGGTGTGCGTGTTTTCTCTGCCCGGGGTGCAGTGGCGGTGGCTTTCTCCCTCCTTCGATTGGATGGAGGCACTTACCGCCCTTGCCATTGCCGGGGGTGGCATGGCGCTTTCCACGGCTGTGCCGGGGGTGAAGCCGGGAAGAGCATGGCGGTGGATCGCTTTTCTTTGCCCGGCGGCAATTGCTGCTGTAGTGGCGGGCAATCTGTCGAGCCCCTTGGCAGCACGGCAGGCCGGAGCATTCTATACTCTCAGCCGAAGCATCAGCCTCTTTGGGGTGGTGGAGCGCTTTGAAGCCTTAGTGGCCTCCTGCCTGACTCTGGGCCTTTGCGGTGCCTGCGCCCTGCTGCTTCACGCGGGACGAAAGCTGATCCCGGCAAAAGGCCGGGATGGGGTTACCGCCTTCCTTTGTTTTGCAGCCCTGGGCGGCAGCTTTCTGCGGATCTCACCCCTGATCCCGGTTTTGGGCACCATATTGGTGTGGGCACTGCTTCCGCAGATAAAATCGAAAAAAGATGAAAAAAGTAGTTGACAAAACAGGCGCCATGTGATAGTATACCTGGGCGCCCTTGAGAGGGCCGCCTAAAACGAAAGATTTTCAAAAGATTTTTAAAGAATTCGAAAAAAGTTCTTGACAAATCGAAAACTTCGTGATAGAATGTAATAGTTGCCGACGGCGGAGAGAAATCGATGAAGCCTCGGAAACAGTGATCCGCTTCGCGGAATGTACCTTGTAAATTAAACAACGAAACATGAACAAATAGCACCTTGGACAATTTTGAAAC
>SVMC01000062.1 GCA_015067585.1 Oscillospiraceae bacterium | reverse complement strand
GGTCATCACCCGCGAGCAGATCGCAACCATCCTGTATCGCTATGAGGAATTCAAGAACGGCGCACCCGCAGTTGAGGGCGACCTGAAGGCATTCCCCGATGCAGCCAATGTCAGCGATTTCGCTGCCACCGCTATGATCTGGGCAAACCAGAACGGCATCATCAACGGCGTGACCGTGGACAATGTCGCCAAGCTCGCTCCCAAGGCCAGCGCAACCCGCGAACAGATCGCCTCCATCATGATGCGTTACCTCGAGGCTGAATAATCTCCCCAACCGAGAAAATCAGACTCAAAACCGCATAAAAGCGAATAAAAACAGCTAAATAGCAGTTCTGCCCTTCCGGAATTCTCCGGAAGGGCAGTTTTTCGTTTTGGCAAGAAAGTCAATCAGGGGACGGTTCCTCGATCGGCAAGCCGATCAAGGAACCGTCCCCCGATTGACCGATCCCCGCAACGCACCCACTTGCGTGAATGTAGGGGCGGTTACAAGGTGTGACCTGAAAATTGATGCAGAAATGACCCGTCGGCGGGATGCTTCCGCTGACGGGTCGTTTTTGCGATAATGAAATACTATGATAATATGGTGGCACGATGCCTTGATAGCAGGATAAACTCAGGTAGCACGATCCATGCCGCAGGGGGTGGCGGAGGCGATCAGGGCGCGGTCGTTTTTGACCGTATCGTAGAAGCGGAAGCCGCCGGAGAAATTATAGGCGGTGAAGCCGGAGCCTTCTAAGATCCGGGTGGCGATGTAGCTGCGCAGACCGCTCTGGCAGATCACATACACGGGCTTTGCCGGGTCAAGCTCGCTCAGCCGCTGCCGCAGTTCATCAACAGGGATGTTTTGGAAGCCGTCGATGTGACCCCGGCTGTATTCCCAAACAGTGCGGGTGTCCAGCAGGGTGACGCTGCCATCTCGTGGGAGTGTTTCCTCGTCTTCCAAATGCCATTGACGCACAACGCCTTTGGCAATATTATCGATCAGGAAGCCTGCCATGTTCACCGGGTCCTTGGCGGAGGAATAGGGGGGCGCATAGGCCAGCTCCAGCTCCTGCAGCTGGGTTGCCTTCATACCGGCACGGATGGCGGTGGCCAGCACATCGATGCGCTTATCCACACCTTCGTAGCCGATGATCTGGGCGCCTAAGATGCGGTAGGTCTCTTTTTCAAAGACCACCTTCATGGTCATCACGCTGCCGCCGGGGTAGTAGCCCGCATGGCTCATGGGTGAAAGGATGACCTTGTCTGCCTGAAGTCCCGCGCTGATGGCGGCGGCCTCACTCAGGCCGGTGACGGCGGCAGTCAGGTCAAAGACCTTGATCACGGAGCTGCCCTGAGAGCCACGATAGCGGCTGTCACCGCCGCAGATGTTGTCCGCTGCGATGCGGCCCTGTTTATTTGCGGGGCCTGCCAGAGAGATCAGGGCATCCTGATCCGTCACCAGATGGCGAACCTGCACGGCATCACCCACGGCGTAGATATCCGGGATGGAGGTCTCCATGCGGTCATTGACTACGATGCTGCCCCGCAGACCAAGCTTTAATCCAGCCTCCTTTGCCAGAGCGGATTCCGGGCTGACACCGATGGCCATTACCACCATATCGGCCTGCAGCGGGGGTGCATCCTGCAGCAGCACCTCCAGACCGCCGTCCCGCTCCTCAAAGCCGGTCACGGTCTGCCCAAGGGCCAGCTTCACGCCCTGCTTTCGCAGTTCCGCATGGAGGAATGCCGCCATATCCGCATCAAATACGGGCATAAGCTGCCTGAGCTGCTGCACGACGGTCACTTCCAAGCCAAGTGCGTGGAGATTTTCCGCCAGCTCAAGGCCGATGAAGCCGCCGCCCACCAAAACAGCGGAGCGGGGTCGGTTCTCCCTGACAAATTCCTTGATCTTCATGGTATCCTCCACGGTGCGGAGGGTGAAGATCTTCTCCTTGTCGATCCCCGGCATACGGGGGCGGATCGGCTTTGCACCGGGGGAGAGAAGCAGCTTGTCATAGCCTTCCTCAAAGACCTCGCCTGTTTCTAAATTCCGGACGCTCACGGTCTTTTTCTCCGGATGGATCCCGATCACCTCGTGCCGTACCCGCATATCCACCCGGAAGCGGGTATAAAAGCTCTCCGGCGTCTGCAGGGTCAGTTCACCGGCCTCGGTGATCACATCGCCAATGTAATAGGGCAGACCGCAGTTGGCATAGGAGACATAGCCCGACCGCTCGAATACCACGATCTGGGCCTGTTCGTCCAATCTGCGGATCCTTGCCGCGGCGGTGGCACCCCCCGCGACGCCTCCTACGATCACAACCTTCATCTTAACGCGCCACCTTTCCTGTCCAGGCGGAAATTCCGCCGATGTTCGTTACATTTGTGTGCCCCATTCTCCGCAGGGCGGCTACGGCCTGACCGCTTCTTGCGCCGCTGTAGCAGTAAACGAAGAGGGGGATATCTTTATTTTCCGCAATATGTTCCCCTTTGTCAATGGTCTGCAGCGGGATATTTTTGCTGTTGGGGATGTGCCCTTCCCGGTATTCCGCAGGGGTACGCACATCCAGCAGCATGGCGTTGGGGTGGGAAAGATATTCCGCAACGCCCTTATGGATATCCCGTGGTTTGAAGAGATCAAGTACACCCATGGTTTTGCCCTCCTTTACAGCATATTCAGGATCCTCTGTCTGGACTGGGCACCCATGGACTGGCGGAGGATCTTGCCGTTTTCCATCACCACCAGGGTGGGGATGCTCATGACGCCGAACTGACTTGCCAGCTCCGGCTGCTCGTCCACATTGACCTTGCCCACCTTGATATCGGGGCGATCCTTTGCGATCTGCTCCACGATGGGAAGCACCATCCGGCAGGGGCCGCACCAGGGTGCCCAGAAATCCAGCAGGACCTTTCGGTCGGAATTCATAACCTCAGAATGGAAATTGGATTGATTGATATTTACAGCAGACATCTTGTTGCCCTCCTTGTTTTTTCTTTGTGGCCTTATTATAGCGTGGGTGCGCTGCGAGTTCCGTGATATTATCACATAAGAGAACGCATAAAGGCACTTGCGAAACAAACGATATGGTTTCGTTGCCGTCGAGCCGGCAACGACCGGGCTGCCACCGGCAGCCCGGATTTAGGTTTTCGAGTCCCTTCGCTTTTACCAATAATAATGATACGGTTTCATAGGGTTTCAAAAAGTTTCACTCGAAAATGAAACCATGATATAAACAGTGAAACCATAGACAGTTAGATAAATTGGAATTTACCTCTTCAATACTTTCTTACACCAAGTGCGTTTATTGCATTTGGGACACTTTAAGTGACGGGTGAATCCTCTGTGCATTGCCATCATTACTTCTTTATAAGTAGGTACAATTTCGCATCCACATTCTTTGCACTTGTAAGCAC
>SVMC01000061.1 GCA_015067585.1 Oscillospiraceae bacterium | reverse complement strand
CCATAGACCACCACGGCTACGGCCTTCTGACCGTTGGCCTTCAACACAGACAGCCGTTTAAGAGAAATCTGAGGCACACGGCCTGCATAAACCGGCAGCACAGCCAGTAGAGCATCGTGTTCGCCCAATGTGGCCGTCGCATCTGCCTTGGTCAGATCCATTTCCACAACGGGCGTACCGAAGCCTGCGGCGATGGCATCGGCGACCTTCTTGGTGCCGCCGGTGGGACTGAAATTGGCAACAATCCATTTTTCGATGTTCATGGTTCGTCTCCTTTATCTTTTGGAAAAATACTCGTCAATGGTGACCATGCGGCTCATCTGCTTGACACCGAAGGGACAGCGATCTTCGCAGTGGCCGCATTGCAGGCAGGCATCCGCTTTCGGTGCCAGCTTGGTATAGTGATTGGCGGCGATGTCATCCCCCGCCAGGGCCAGATCGTAATACTTGTTCACAAGGCCGATATCGATGCCTGCGGGGCAGGGCTGGCAGTGGTTGCAGTAGACGCAGGTGCCGGTGATGGTATCTGCAGTGAAGGTGCCAATGACGGAATAGTCCTTTTCCTCGTCGGTAGCCTCCAGGAACTTCAGAATCTGATCCAAATGCTCCATGGTCTGCACACCAGGCACGGCCACCAGGACACCGGGGCGGTCAATGGCATACTGCAGGCACTGGTTGTGGGTCAGAGCCTGGCCGAAGGGAGAGTGCTCCGCGCTGAGAAGCTGGCCTGCGAAGAAGGGCTTCATGACGGAGATGCCGATACCTTCTTTGGCGCACCGCTGGAACAAGTCGAAGCGCTCCTTCACAGAGCCGATGCCGTACTCGTCGCCTTTCTCAAAGTCATAGGCGGGGTTAATGGAGAACATCATCATGTCAATCAGGCCGGTGTCGATGATGCGATTGGCAACGGAAGGGGTATGGGAGGAGAAGCCGATGTGGCGCACGATGCCCTGTGCCTTCAGTTCCTTTAAGTAATCCAGAACACCGATCTCGATGAGCTTGTCAAAATCCGCATCTTCATCCACACAGTGCAGGAAGCCAAAGTCCACATAGTCAGTGCCCAACTGCTCCAGTTCCCAGAGGAAGGTTTTCTTGATGGTGTCAAAATCCCGGCACCAGCCGTATTCGCCGTTCTCGTCATAGACCGCGCCGAAATGCACCTGCAAAAACACCTGCTCCCGGCGGCCTGCGATGGCCCGGCCCACAGGGGCATAGGTGGCACCGGCGGTGCACATATCGAAGAAGTTGATGCCGTGGTCAATGGCTTTGCGGATGATGGCCTCGATCTCATCCACGGGGGTGGTACCAATGCCGCCGAGGCCCAGACCAATGACGCTGAATTTCTCATTTTTATTTCCGTGGGGAAGCTGTCTGTATTCCATATTGGTTCCTCCAATTATTCAAATCGCTGCGCAAATCTTTTCAACTGCGCAATGGCAATCGCATCATGCTTTTTCCCGAATCCATGTGCGCCGCCCTCGATGATGTGCAGTTTCGCATTGGGGTAGGCCCGCTGTGCCTGTCGGGAATAATCCAGCTTCACGATATTGTCCTGGGTGCCATGGACGATCAGTACAGGGCCGTGATAGGGCTTAATCTCTGCAATGGGGTCCATGTCGATCACATCAGCCACATAGCACCGTCCCAGCTTCATGGGACCGCAGTTGATCCGCTCCGGGATGTTCTTCGGGTCGAACTTTGCGAACATCATCTTACCTGCCCGGGCATCGTCGGGGATGCACAGCGCCGGGTAGAACAGCATCAGCTTGTTAACCAATTCAGGATGCTTGGCAGCTACCAACGCAGACACGAAACCGCCCTGGCTGCAGCCCATGAGCAGAAGTTCATTTCCGGTATAGGGCAGGCTCTGAACATACGCAATCACAGCTTCCAGGTCCTGCACCTCCGTCAGCACGGACATATCGGTGGTTGCGCCGTCGCTCTTGCCCTTTTTCATAACACTGCCGCCGCAGAAGTCAAAGCAATAAGCACAGTAACCCATCCGGGCCAGCTCCTTGGCATACTGGCGCACCGTGTCCTGCCATGCCATAAAGCCATGGCTGACAATAGCAACAGGCAGGTTTTCACCCTCGGGGCGATATTCCGTTCCCCGGATAGTCAGATCACCGCGTTTGCATTCAAATGTAGTTTCGGTGAAGGGTTCCTGCACCTTCGGCTTCTTCAGAAAATCCATTATTCCCATGGCTATGCCTCCTCTTTTTTCTCTATTTTATCGCACAAAAGAAAAGCTGTAAACAGAAAGTTTACAGTGCCCATCTTGCGCATCTCTTTTTGCCGCAGTATAATCCCATCAGGAACAATAGCTTTTGTTAGTTTATCTGGCACCGGCAGCGAGTCGCTGTCGGGCAGCGCAAATCCAACGTATTCGCTTCGCTCAGACGAACTGCTTGTGGTATTACCGCACACCAAAGTGTGCTCAGAAATACCCCAGCGCACTTCGCCGTACATCATTGTATTGTTCCACTTAAGAGAGGGAGGGAAGCTTCATGATCGTATACAGGGAGCTTTTCTCCATTGAACGGGATCTCAGCATCAGCGCCAAGACACTGTATGCTGTCAGTAATAACTTGGGAAAACACTATCATAAGGCGAAACTACCCAAGAAAAACGGCGGCTACCCTTTCCTGGATGCCCGGAATGAAAGCGATTCCTGCAAGCGGTTCACCGACACACCCATGTGGAATTCCTCCCTGTCCGACCGGATCGGCCCCATGACCAGGGTGGACAAGAAGGATCCCAACTACATCTGGTATTCTCCCGTGGAAGCAGACAGCTTTGAGGGCCTGCCTCCTGCCTACATTGAAACGGCGGAATTCGACTGTCTCCACGATGACGGCATTTTGTATGCCCAGCTTTTGCGCAATGCAGGCATCGATGTGACCCTGAATGAAACCAAGGGTACCATGCACGGCTTCGATATCGCCACCAAAGCTCCCACAACCCTGGCGGCCATGAGTCAGCGGATTGCCTTCATGAAGAGAATGATATGATATAACCCCCGGGAAACGAGAAGTTTCCCGGGGCTATTCAATGTCAGTGTTGATGCTGTTTCTCATTCCGGTAGTAAATATTGGCCTGGATAATATAAGGAAGATTGCAGTTGAGCCATAATGACTAAGTGCCGCATGGAATCCACGCGGCACTTATGTTTAGAAATTGAAGAATAATTTGCGCAGGGCGATGACAACGATTAGCCCGATAATTGCAGTAAGCAGCACCAGCATTACAATCTGGTATGGACGCTTGCCGATTTCCTGATTCTTTTCCAGTTCGTCCAGCCGTTTTCCTTCCATGAAGGCAAGAATCTCTTTGTAGGTGTGAATATCGTGTGCTTTTTTGTACTTCTCAATACGCCATCCCCACCACATGGCAGCGC